>JAFTMQ010000167.1 GCA_017452305.1 Clostridia bacterium
AATCGCCGCTTGCTTATCGCCCGCCAATTCCTCGTCGGCATATTGCGCCGCCGTCTTTAAGCCGTCGATAGCGAGCATCGCTTCCGCTACGATTGCGTCAATCCCTGCGTCATCCAAGCCCTGCATATTTTCGATGGCTTGGGATATGATTTGCGTGCGTTGCGTTTCTTCCGCTTCGCGGAACAAGCCCGCCTTATACGCCATGAGCGTTTCCGCCGTGACGTCCAAATAGGTGCCGTAGCCGTTCGCCGTCTTGTAGAGGGTGATTTCCGTTTCCACCTCGTACATAATATAGACGGGGTTGCCGTTGACAACGTACAAATCGGTCATCGCGCGCGTGGGGAACAACGTACCCGCTGGAATGGTGATGGATACGAGCTCTTCTTCCGTTGCGAAAATTTGGAACGCGTAATAGCCTACGCCGTTTTCGCCCAAATTAAACAAGCCGTAATAGCCCACCTTGCCTCTTTCGCCATTGACCAAAACAAGGTCGGTAAATTTGTTTTCATAATAATAGTTTTGGTTGATTTCCAACTGCGTGCCGTCGCCCAAATAATCGTCGCCGACAAAGGAAATACCAAAATAACCGCAAGTACCGTCATGACCTTGTACGTACTTCACGCTTTCCACCGCCGTCTTACCCACAGCCTCAATACCGTAAGCTTTGTTAGAGGAAATCGTCACGTAATCGCAGCCAGCGCGGTAAACCTCGTCGCTCGTGTGCGTCAAATAGCCGTAGCTAGGGATAAGCGCGCCCTCTAAAATCGTCAATCGACTGTTAGAACCGACGCCTGCCGCCGTTGCCGCCGCCATATTTTCCGAACCCATCGAAAGGTGGAACATAAAGAGAGAGTCGGGCTCGTTATTGTTGAGCTCATAACCGTTGTCGTAGCAAGCCTTGCAACCCCATTCCGCCAACGTCTTACCGCCCACGACGATATGCTCGAAGAAGCCAAGCTTATCAAGCAAAAGCGCAAGGTCGCCGTCGTACGTCTTTTCGCCGCCGTTTTCATTCGTCCAATCGGCATATCCCAAGGTAATTTTTAACGTAAAGTTGCCGTTTCCGTACCAACCGCCGATACGCCCTTCCATCGCCACGTCCTTGGCCTTGTAGTATTCCGCTGCCGCAAGAAGCCTATCAATCGCCCGTTGGGCTTGCGTAACCGCTTCGCTTATCGCCGTTGCCGTCGTTGCTTGGTCGATGCTTTCCTTTGCGGAAGCCACGATTTCCGCGCGCTTTGCTTCTTCCGTTTCCTTGAAATAGCCCGCTTCCGACTTGTAGCCGTCGAGCGTTTCCTTCGCGCTTGCAACGTATTGCGTTTTAGTGGGTATCCCGTCGATAACCCCTTTATAGGTTTCTACCGTTTCCGCGATTTTCGCCTCGGTTGTAGCCGCCGCGATTTCCGCACGTCCATCCTCGATAGCTTGCGCGCGCGCCGCCGCCTGTTCTTCAAAATATACTGCGTCCGCCTTGTAATTTTCGATTTCCAAGCGAGCCGCCGCCTTGACGTCCGCAAGCTCTTCATCGGCGTATTGCGCCGCCGTCTTTAACTTATCAATAGCGCTCTTTGCCTCGGCAACTACTGCGTCAATCTCGCTTTCGCCCATCGAAGGGTTGAGGCTTGCCTTTGCATTCTCTACGATAGCCGCCCTTTGCGCCTCTTCCGCCGCGCGGAACAAGCCTGCCTTGTAGCCGTCGAGTTCCGTTTTCGCATTTTCCAAATACTCGTTGTCGGGCGCTACTTCTTGCACCCATTCGCCGTTTTCATTCTTGACAAAGCTCACGTCCTTGGTGGTGACAAATCTTTCCGCCTTGCCCGTCGAAAGCTCTGCATACGAAGGGATTTGACAACCCGCCAAAACGGTGATTTTGCTTGCCGAAACGCCGTTTGCGGCACGAAAAGCAAACACGCCCTTGTTACCCCAAACGTTTACGTACGCCTCGCCCGTCGAGCCAAGCGGCACGCCGTCGATAAGCACGTGCGTATAGAAATTACTGCCCGCGAGGATATCCTTGGTGGAAACCGCCGTGCCGCCGTAATTATCTAATTCTACGGGATAATCGTGGTTTGTAAGCGTGAGAATGGTGAAATTATCCGCCTCGTCGCCCGATACTTTTGCCGACGTAACGTCCGTTTGCTTATCCACGTAAGGGGTTTTAAACGAGCCGTCCGCTTGCCTATAAAAGGTAACGTCCGTCTGCGTTTGGTACATGATATAGACGGGGTTGCCGTATGCGTCAAACAACGTACGCATTGCGCGTGAAGGGAAGAGCGTACCCGCGGGTATGGTGATACTTTCCGTATCCTCCGCCTTTGCGCGAATGACAAAGGAAAAATATCCCTGCCCCTTTTCACCGAGGTTGAATAAGCCGTAGCTTTCCGTTTTGCCCGCTACGCCGTCCACCGTAATTTTGTTGGTGAATTGATTATCCGTATATACGGAACTATAATAATCGGGGTGTCTTTCCGCTTGCGTGCCGTCACCCAAATAGTCGTCCCCCTTTAAGGATACGCCCAAATACGCGTTGTTGTAGGTAGCGTCCCAGCCCGTTACGTATTTAATGGATTCTACTTCCGTTTTTGCATACGCCAAGACGCCGTACGCTACGTCGGAGCTTTCCGTCACAAAATCGCAGCCTGCGCGATATACGGTTGCCGACGTATCCCCTTGCAAATAGGCATAGCTCGGGATAAGCGCGCCCTCTAAAATCGTCAATCGACTGTTAGAACCGACGCCTGCCGCCGTTGCCGCCGCCATATTGTCCGCGCCCATAGCAAGCGGAAGCGTGAGGGTGTATTTCGGCTCGCTTTGGTTCAACCAATAGCTGTTTTCATAGCAAGTCGTACAGCCCCACTGTGCAAGCGTCTTGTCGCCTACTTTTATGTAGTTAAATAAATCCAAGTCCTGCAATAAACTCGGCAAATCGGGGAATTTTTCCGTACCTGCGTAGGCTTTTTGCCCCGTTTCGCTTGCCCAATCACATTCGCCAAGCGTCAACCGAATTTCAAAATTGCCGTTGCCGTGCCAACCTGCAATACTGCCGAGCATAGCCACGTCCTTGGTCGTATAAGTGCTTGCCGCATACGCCGTTTTTACGTCGTCTTGTGCGGAAAGCGCGCCCGTGGCTACGCCGCCAACGGAAAGTCCAACCAACGCGCAAAGCCCGATGAGAAGGCTTTTTGTAAATTTTTTCATTCTTTTATCCCCCTATTATTTTTTAGGCCAAACGCTCTCGTCCGTCTTGGTCAAAGAAGCGTTGGTAAGAATGCCGTCTTTTTGTAAGCCTGTAAAGACCTCTTTCATTTGATCGGTATCACCGATAAACAACGCGTAGGAATATTCAAGGGGCACGAAATCTATCATTTTACGTTGAATACCGGGGTTAATGTAGCTGTAATTGATTGTCGAAT
>JAFTMQ010000168.1 GCA_017452305.1 Clostridia bacterium
CTTAACGGCACTAAATTTAGCTCAAAAAAAAGCTTGCCCTTGTTCCCACGAAAAAGGAACGGACAAGCTTCTTTTTTTATTGTCAAACGTTTTTATTTTTAAGATAGTTTTTATACGCTCTGTAAAAGGTCGCTTCGCTGTTAAAGCCGCAATCCAAGGCAATTTTCATCACCGTTTCCTGCTTCCCGACCCGTTTTCGAATCTGCAAGAATTTATTGACGCGCAAATCGTTTAAATAACTGCGGAAATTTTCACCTAAATACGCGTTGAATATCCTTGCGAAATATTGCTTGGTAAAACCGAAATGCCGCGCGATCGTTTCCACGTTAAGATCCTCGTTATAATGCGCGTCGATATAGTTCAAAATGTTGATAATATTCATTTTGTTGAGCGAATCGCTTCTCTTTTGCGTGCCGTATTCCTCCATCATCGCCAAAAACAAACGATTGCCGTTTACCATAATTTGATAATAATCTTCTACGTATTTTTCTTTGCGGTAACTGTTTTTCCAGTCCTCAACAATGGAAAAAATCCTTGCGTTTTTATCCGCATTCCGCATGAGTCTCGGTAACCTTTGATTAACGAAACATTGATCGAACAGATCGAAATAACACGAACTCAACACTAACATATAGGCTTCGGCATTTTTGCAATTGCTGTAAGAATGCACCTCAAAATCGTCCACGTAAATAATATCGCCAGACTCCGCAATAATTTTTTGTCCGCTGATGATAACCTCTTGCGGGCCTTGCAAACAAAATAAAAACTCTCGGTTTTTATGAAAATGCGGAAGGCAAGCTATTTCGTGTTTTAGTTCATCTCGAAAAGTCTCGCCCGACCTCACAAAATAGCAATACCTGTCGATATCGGCTATCTTCTCATAATAATTCGTCCCGTTCCCCATCTTCTTCCTCTCGATATATTTGTTAAAAAACTCTCATTTTTTGCTTTTTTATTGTAACACGAAACCACACTTCCGTCAAGAGTATACGTCTAAAAATTTTCAGAACTGCTTTCAATCAAACAAGTTAGCCGTGAACTTGCACCGTCTTTCCGTCTTGCCGGCGAGAGTTTTCCGCCGCAATTCCCATCAAATGACTTTCAAGCGAATTTTCAAGGGACGTCTGCGTGTCTGCCGTGCCCATAATCATATTGTACAGCTTTTCAATCAACTGCGCGTCGCCGCCGCCGTGCGCCATACCTGCTTCCGTTAAGTCGCCCATACGAATGGTTTCAACATCTCCGCCAAAGGTTTTTACCTCGATAATCTCGTTTGCTTCATCCAAAACGATTTCACCAAGCGTACCGAAGAAACGATATATACGTCCTCCCACGTGCGTAAAGCCCATCATGGTAAGGCTCGCCGTTACACCGTTTTCAAACAGAACGTTCGTCGTTTGATGCGATACGACGTTATTGTCGCAAGCAAATACGCACCTGCCGTAAAGACTGTCTTTCCCGTAAATTTCCCGTTCCAGCTTCTCTACCGTGACAGGAAAATCCTTTGCAATTACGTTATAGGGCCAAATATTTTCGGGTTTACCCTCGGCGATAAACCGATCGATATAAATGCGTTTTGCGCTGTACGTGCAGCTTTCTTTATGCGGACAATCCACACAACGCGCCGCAGCATCTTTGGGTGCATTTTCCTTGGTAAAATACGTACACGCGCCTACCGACGATACGTTTTTCGCTTTGCTTTGCGCATAATATTGCAACAAATCCAAATCGTGACAGCATTTCGCCAAAATCATCGGCGTAGTGGTTTCGCTCCTACGCCAATTCCCACGAACGTACGAGTGTGCGACGTGCCAATAGGCAACCTGCTCCAAGGCCTGTATATTGACAAGCAAGCCGATGCGCCCCTCTTCGAGGAGCTGTTTCGCTTTTACGAATGCTTTCGCGTAGCGTAAAACGTGGCAAACAACTACTTTATTGTTGTTTTTCCTTTGCGCTTCCATCAAGTCAAGACACTCTTGCGCGTTATCCGTGATCGGCTTTTCCAAAAGGATATCGTACCCCAAATTCAAGGCTTTCAGTGCATGTTCGTAGTGCTGTTTATCAAGCGTAGCAATGATAAGTACGTCGCTTCGCTTTTGCTTAAAAAACTCCGTATCGCTCGTAAAACAGTTTTCTTGGCTGATACCAAAAGTCCTTGCGACGATTCCAAGTTCTTCCTCGTTGCAATCGCAAAGCGAAACGATTTGAACTTATCCTTTAATTGATTGATAAGCATGCCATAGGCGTGGAAGCCGCGGCTTCCACACCCAAGGATGCTGACTGTTAATATTTTGTTCATTTTTTAACCTGACTGTTACTTACTCAATTCTCTCTTTTCTTCTTCAATACAGCAACGCCGACAAAGAGCATAGCAACGATAAGAGCTGCCCACAAGCCGTGTACGGAAGATCCGCAACCGCCCTCGTTTTCACCACCGTCCGTCGAATCGTCAGGCGTTTCCGTAGACTCGTCTTCTTTGCTCGAAGCGTCGGGCGTTCCCGTAGGCTCGTCATCGCCTGCGTCGGGCGCTTCTTCCGCTTCATATTCCGCCGCCGTCTTTAATTCGTCAATCGCCGCTTTTGCCTCTGCCACGACTACGCCGACCGCCTCTGCATTTTCGCAAGCGTCGATTGTCGTATTCGCCGTTGCGAGTATGCTTGCAAGCGCCGTCTTTTCCGCCTCGCGATAGTCGTCTGCATTCTTATACGTCGCAAGCTCTGTTTTTGCGCTGTCTTTCGCCGTTGCAAGCGCCGCCGCTTCTTCCGCGGTGTACTGTGCATCCGTTTTCAGTGCGTCAAGTGCCGACTTTGCTTCCGTTACAACCGTTTCCACAGCCGCTTTATTCGCCGCGCTATCGATTGCCGTAGTTGCATTTGCCAAAATCGTTGTAATTGCCGTCTTTTCCGCATCACGATAGTCGTCTATGCTCTTGTACGTCGCAAGCTCTGCTTTTGCGCTGTCTTTCGCCTGTGCAAGCTCTTCCGCCGTATACTGCGCGTCCGTTTTAAGCGCGTCGATTTTCGACTTTGCCGCCGCCACGACTTCGCTCATCGCCGCAACGCTGTCTTTCGTGTCGATGTCAGCGTTTGCCTCCGCCAAAATTGCCGCAAGTTCGGTTTGTTGGGCTTCTCTGTAATCTGCTGCGTTTTTATAGCTTGCGAGTTCCGTCTTTGCGTTTGCTCTCGCCGCTTCTACCGTCAGGAA
>JAFTMQ010000169.1 GCA_017452305.1 Clostridia bacterium
TTCCCAAGTATTAGATATAAATATATCTCCTTTAAAGTAACTCGACATTTTTTGCTCCTCAAATTTCACCAGTCTTGACGTTTCAAACTCTTATCCTTCACATCATCGTAATATTCAAAATATTTTTCTTTAAATGCGGCAGGGGTTAAAGGCACTTCGCCGCCCTCTGCTTGCATGCGTTCTAAAAGCTCTTGCAATTCGTCGGGTGTAAAATCGGATAAATCCGTTTCTTCACCGTAGGCTTGCAACAGCTTCAATAAATCAAGTTCCGACATACATACCCCCTCAAAGCTCTATTTTTACCTCTTCGCCGCGGAAAGGCAGGGTGAGGTAAGTAAACCCGATTTCTTTCAACGTTTGCACCGTCTCTTCCCACTTATCCGCAATCCGCGCGGGGAAATGCGCGTCCGAGCCAAAGCAAATTTTTCTGCCGCCAAGCTCGAAATACCGCTTCAAAAGCGCCTTATCGGGAATGCTCCGTTGCTTTAATTGCTTGCTCGCCGAATTGACCTCTAAAATCTTGCCTTTTTCGATAATCACACGGAAAATATCGTCGAGCTGTTCGCCAAATTCCTGCAAATCAAACTCCACGTTTTCAAAAGAAGCGTACCGCGCCGCATAGCCGATATGCCCTACGATATGATAGGGATAGGGCGCGTCTAAGCTCCGTCTTATCGCCGCTAAATAGTCGGAATACACCGTCTTTTTATCCCCCTCAAATTGAAAATACGCAAAATCCTTTCCGTCCAACGTATGCACGCTGTTGATTACGTAATCGGGACGGAATTTTTCATACGTTTCCACGTAACGCGCCTGCACCCTTTCGTCGTCCGAATAGCCGAATTCCGCGCCGATTGCGACGTTCATCACCCCTTCGTAATCCTCTTGTAAATGCCGAGCGGCATGGAAATACCCCTCGCCACCCTGCGCCCGTAAGCGCGCACGCAAATCCTCGTTTTCAATCAAATCAAGCCGAACGTCAAAATCGTGGTGTTCGCTTACCCCGTAGAACGCAACGCCCATTCCTTGCGCCGCCGCGAGCATATCTTTCAGCTCCGCGCGGCCATCGTGAGAAAAAGCCGAGTGCGTATGCATATCTACGATAAACTTTTTCATATCCATTCCGTCCTTTTTCCTTTATTTCCCGTTTATTATAGCACACACCGCCGCATTTTTCAAGCGGTGCAGACGGGGATTTATGGAAAATTCGCCGAAGATATCCAATCCCGCACTTTTTCGCGCAGTTTTTTTGCCAAATTTTTCCGTCCAACGCAAAATCCGCCTTTTTTACCATTTTTCCCCTATCGTCCGTCTATTGACCTACCGCCCCGACACCCTTTACAATAGGCATAGCAAACTTTACAAAAAACGAGGAACTCATTATGAAAAAAAGAAAAGCTTTACTTGCGCTTTTGTGCGCGTTGCTCTGCCTTTCCCCCACCGCCACCTTCCTTGCGTGCGGTAAAAATAACGAGGCAAACCTGCCGACGGATATCCCGACTACCGAGATAGAAAGCGGAACGGACGAAGAACTCGGCGCGCCGTCCGATTCCGTACCCGACAGTGAAAGCCAAACCCCGCCTACAAACGACGAGGTTACGAGCGAGACTCCCACCCCCGACCCCGAGCCTATCGTACAAACGGCTTCCTACATACGTTGCACGGGCGATAACGTGAATATCCGTTCGGGCGCGGGCACGGATTTTTCCGTGGTTGGACAAGCCGAGAAGGGTACCATGTACGCGGTGATTGGCAAAACGGGGAATTGGTATAAGACCTATTATCGCAATAAAATCGCCTATATTTACGCCTCTTACGCGTCCGTTTTTACCTTGGAAAAAACGCAAAATGAGCGTGTAGAACAAGTGATTGAGGAAGGGTATAAGCTTATCGGCGTGCCCTACGTTTACGGCGCAATCCGCCTGCACGACGGAAACGGCAAGCTTTTGGCGGGCTTTACCGCGCAAAAATTCGATTGCTCCTCCCTTGTGCAGTACGTCTTTTACAAAGGGGCAAACAAACTCCTGCAAGTCAACACGCGCACACAGTTTAAGCAGGGAAAATACGTAAGCCCGAGCGAATTACAGCGCGGGGATTGCATCTATTTCACCAACGAGGAACGGCAATACAAAACGGGCATCGAACGCATCGGCCACGTCGCTATCTATCTTGGCAACAACTATATTTTGCACACCGCGTCCGACTATGCGCGCATTGAAAAAATGTCCTCGTATCGTTGGAATTTCTACGTCGAGGCACGTAGATTTTTACCTTAATCCACAAAAAGAACGGGCAAGTTGAGCCCGTTCTTTCTACGTGTATTCATATTTCAACGCGTACCTGCCCCCTACTTTCGCTCCTCAAGCGAAGCGGCAACGAGAAAATACACCTCTTTTGCGCCCGCGCCAAAAAGTCTTGCGGCGCACTCGCTTGACGTCGCACCCGTCGTCAAAATATCGTCGATTAAAAGGATTGTCTTTCCCTTGCATTCCTTTCGTTTATGCACGTGATACGCGCCCGAAACGTTGTCCATACGCTCCACGTAGGTCATTTGCTTTTGCTGTGCAGTTTCCCTACGCTTTTGTAATAGCTCCGTTTCCACACGTGCGGAATAGCCCAACGCCTGCAACCGCACGCATATACTTTCGGCAAGCCGCTCCGCTTGATTGTAGCCACGCTCTATGCGCTTGGTTTTATATAGAGGCACGGGCACGAGAAGAAGCTCTTCGCTCTTGTCCACGTTTTTAAGGTGCTTTTCCGCAAAGTCTTCCGCCATTTGCTCGCCAAAATAATAGGCGAGGTGGGGGTTTCCGTTTTTCATACGGTTGATTAGCGCCGCGGCGTGTCCGCGATAGACAAAAGGGGAAAAGCCGCGCGTAAATTTGGGCAAATTTTTCTTGCAATCGGTGCAAACGCCGTCCGCAACCTTTTTCCGTCCGCATTTCGGACAGAAATTTTCGCCCGTGCGTATAAGCTTTTCTTCACATTCCGCGCAAAGCCGACGGTGCGGATACTCAAAAACCTCGCCGTCACAGCTATCGCACGTAAACCCTTGTTGAGAGAAAAAATCACGCACGCTCTTTTCAATTTTCGTCCAAAAACCGCTCTTCATTTTTGTCCTTTGTATATACAATAGGCGCACAGTTTGCATTTCAACGCATACCTGTACGCCTCATTTTTTATTTTTATTGCTTATTCTACGCTTTCTTGCGCCGCCGCTTCGGCATTCTTTTTGCGCTCAAAACGCACCAAAAGATAGGATACGACAAAGCCCACGGCAAAGAGCACGACGCCGAGGATAAGGGAAAGCGCAAGCTTGCCGCCCGAAACCGCGCCCGTCGCCCACGATACGTAAACTTCCATAATATCGCCGTTGCAGAACATCGAAATAATAGAGCCCAAGGATAAGCCGACAATCATCGCATAGGAAGTCTGTCTTGCCTTTTTAAAGGCGAAAGTGAGCAATTTGGAGAAGGCGAAAATGCCCAACAAGAAGCCCACGCCCAAGCCCGCATAAACGGCAAAAATCAAGGGGTTTTGCTTCCAATAGTGCATACTTACGCTCGTCATCAAGCTGTTGTACCAGCCCACCGTCATCAAGAAGGCGCTTGCACTCAAACCGGGTACGATTTGCGTGATACCTACGACAAAGCCGAACACCACGGCAAGCAAAATATGCCACCACTGTATTTTATCGAATATCGTAGAAATGATTTCCACGGCTTGTTCGCCCGCCTCTTTGGGTGAATGGACGGACAGCATTGCCGATACGCAACCGAGCGCGATGGGAATTGCCAAGCCAAGCATAAAGAGCATCGTCCGCTTCAACGACCATTCCATTCCCTTAATTTCATCCTTAACGGCAGGGAACGCACCGCTCATTAGCCCCGCAAACAAGCACACAACGACGAATAAGTTGATTTTTATCAACTCTCTTACGCCGAAGAAACCGAGCGCAAACCCAAGCACAAGCCCCAAGCCGATAGGCAACAAGAACAAGAAGCAAAGCTTAAATTTCTTAAACAAATTGCCGATGGCGTACAAAAAGCTGTCGTACAGCTTAAAAATAATCGCCACCGTCGAGCCGCTAATCCCCGGCACAATGACGGCAATTCCGATTAAAAAGCCGAGCAGCGCGCTTTTGAACCAACTTCTTTTATTTTTATAGCGTAACAGCGCAAGCTGTAAATCCTCGCCCATAGTTTCCCCTTTTTTGCCTTGATAACGGTATGAAAATTATTCCGCCGCCGTTTGTGCTTTTTGTTTATGTTTACGGTAAATATGTATGCCGAGCGTCAACGTGCAAAGCGCAAACACACCGCCGCACACGCCGCCAAAAACGTCCACCGCCACGTCAAACCATTCCGCCGCGCGTCCCGACGAAAGCGTTTGCAAAAGCTCGTCGAGCATCGGCGTTAAAATCGCCCCTGCCGCAGGTGCAAGCAGCCAAATTTTTTTGTCCGTGTAAGAATACCAACACCAAAAAAAGAGCGCGCCCAACAGCATAAATTCCAAAAAATGCGCAAGCGTCCGCACGTCCGCATGCAATTTATCATAATCCTCCCCCGTCGCCGTGGCAATGGAAGATTCGGGCGCGACCACAGAGGCTACGTCTTGAATGGTGTCCACCACCGCCGAGCTCTGCGCCGAGGACGCTTCCGCTGTCCGCAACGAATTGGAAAAGATAAATATTAACATCAGCGCACATGCAAGCGTTGTAACAACGCGCCAAAATATGCGGATTTTATCCGTTTTTCCGTTTATTTCATTTCGCATATTCCTATTATACGACAAAACCGCCTCCGAGGTCAACGTTTTCGAGGAATTTGCCGAAAAAATTTTCCGCTTTTTTCGTGAAAATACGCAAAACCCCGTCATTTTTCTACCCAAAAAGGATTATATAATATATATAATGAAACGGAAGGTGTTTTATGAATTACGTTAAAAAAATGTGCATACTCCGCCAAATCAAGCAGGGCTTTTCGGCGGACGGAAAGCCCTTGACGGGGCTTATCAAAGCGGAGCAATACGGAAAAAACCTCGCCGCCGAGGTTTCTATCATCAATTTTGCGCCCCTTTCCAGCGGGGAATATTTTTGTCTTTTATCGGACGGAAAGGGCAAGACGGAAATGCTTGCACTGCGCGGAAAAAGCCTGTTTAATTTGCTCACCGATATGGACATCACCGAGGGCTTTTGCGCCGTCATTTGCCTTGTGAAAAACGAGGTTATCCCCGTCGCTTACGGCGTGGCGGGAAATAAGGTTTATGATTGGCGCGCCATACTCAACGCGACCCTGCCCCCCGTCTTTCCGCAAAATAGCGGAATTTCGTCCCCCTCTTCTTCAACGGATTTGCCGTCAAACTCCGTCCCCATTTCCACCGAAGAAACACCCGTGCCTACCGTGCAAAAAATAGAACAAGAGCAGTCCGCGCCCACCGCCAAAGCCTACAACGACGAGCGGGTTGCGGAAGAAAATTATTACGAGGAAAAGGAAAATGAACATCAGCAGCTTGAACAAACTCTCGAAAATGCATACACTACGCGCACAAGTAAAGAGCCGAGCGCGCAAGAAGGGGCAAACGTTAAGGAAAATGTCGATGCTCCGCGCGTACTCCACCCGTTCGCGGTCAATTCCGACGGATATTATTTGTCCGTAAAGGGGGAAATTGACGAGCTTTTCCGCAATTATCCGCGCGATTACACCCTTTCCAACGCTTTCCATGCAAGCGAGTGGGTGCGCATACGCGGCGAAGAAGCTGCCCCGCAGTACCTCGTCGGCGTACTTTATGAGGACGGAAAAGCGACGTATATTTGTTATGCGCTACGGGCGCAGGACAAAAGCAATCCGCCCGAAGAAATTAAAGGGGTTTGCACCTTTGTACCGAGCTCTGTTTTTAACGACGAGCAAGGCTTTTTCGTCATATTCCAAAGCGCATCCAGCGGCGAGTGCGTAAAACCCTCGCAGGTGTAAAATTCGTCCAACTTAAAACTTGCCGTAGGCAAATATAACTTACCGTAGATAAATACCACTTGCCGTAGGCAAATATAACTTACCGCAGATAAATACCACTTGCCGTAGGCAAATATAACTGAAAAGACCTCACGGAATTTCCGTAAGGTCTTTTTTCTATGTAATTAAAGTCCGTCATCGGGATCGTAACCATTCGCGATGAGGTCTGCCCTATGTCTTTCGTCCACCTTGAAAATTTTTCTAAAGCCCCAACCGAGCAAGCAGAAAAGCAAGGAA
>JAFTMQ010000170.1 GCA_017452305.1 Clostridia bacterium
AGTTCGTCAATATATTTTTGTTCCATAAATGTCCTCCGACGTGATTTTCTTTATTATAACACGGCTTACGTCCACTTTTTGGGACATTACACGTCAATAATTAGTTTATCATGAAAGTTTATATCTGTCAAGATTAAAAACGGGATTTTGCCATAGCGGATGAAGATTTTTCAATGATTTGACGGGGGTAAAATGAAAGTAGAGCCTTGACTTTTTTTTTAAGATATGGTATATTATAGAAAGAATACAAAAAAAGAAAACGGAAAAAGCTTATTGTAGCGGGAATAAAAATAATAAAGGAAAAGAATATGAAAAATCATATCAATATCAAAGATTGGCAACTTTCATGGGTAGAAAAAGCAACCTTTATCAAAAATGAAATACGTATCAAAATGCCTAATGATATTATCGCGGGAAATTATCCAACGATCCAAGCGACTGTTCCTGGCAATTTTGAGCTTGATTTTATGCGCGAGGGCTTGCTTGACGACGTATATATGGGCGAGAACAGCGTGAAAACCCAAAAGCTGGAAAACCTGCATTTATATTATTTTACAGAGTTCGTTTATACCTCGAAAGAAGGGTATGATTCCGTCCTTTGCTTCGAGGGTGTGGATACGGCGGCGGAAATATATCTTGACGGGGAATTGCTCGGTTTTGTGGAAAATATGCTGCACGCCCACCGTTTTGATATAAACGGATTAAAAAATGGTAAGCATACCCTACTTGTTCATATTTTGCCGTCCACCATTTATGCACGAAAGTTTGATATTCCGGCAATGTGCTATGGTATGAAATATAATCAAGACGGTATTCAATTAAGAAAACCTGGCTCTATGTTTGGCTGGGATATTATGCCGCGCATTGTTTCGGGCGGGCTGTGGAAACCCGTAACCATTGAATATTTGCTCAAATCCCGTATCTGCGACGCATTTACCTACACGGTGGATTACGATGAGAAGGCGAACACGGCGACGTTGATTACCACGTTTAAAATTCACACGGATGAGGATTATATTTCCGATTTTCGCATTGTTCTTACGGGCAAATGCGGGGACAGCAGTTTTAGAGAGGAATTCCGCCCGTACAGTGCGTCGAATAAGCTTTGGGTACAGATTGCGAACCCCAAGCTTTGGTGGCCGAAGAATTACGGCGAGCAGCCCTTATACGATATGGAAATCCGCCTCTTGAAAGACGGCGTGGAACAGGATTGCGTAAAATACCGTACGGGTATTAGAAGAGTTTGGTTGAAACGCACGTCTTGTTCGGGCGACGACGGTGAATTTTGCTTTATTGTCAATGGTAAAAAGATATTCGTTATGGGGACGAATTGGGTTCCTTGCGACGCATTTCCTTCGCGCCACGATGAATATACCTTGCGGAATATCCGCCTTGCGGACGAACAGGGTTGCAATATGATTCGTTGTTGGGGCGGGAACGTATATCCGAGCGACGTTTTGTACGATTATTGTGACGAGCACGGCATTATGATTTGGCAAGATTTTTCCTTGGCGTGCGGACATTATCCCGATAATGAACGGCTTTGCGCGCTTGTGAAGGAAGAAGTCAAGCAGGTCGTTATCGAGAAGAGAAATCACCCTGCGCTTGTCGTATGGGCAGGGGATAACGAATGTGATTGTTTTGTTGTTCCTTATTCGTGGCGCGAGCGCGCGGACGACGAACCGCTTGCGATGTTAGACCCTAATTATAATAAGCTTACGCGCGATACCATTCTTCGCGAATTAAGAAATCACGACGCGACTCGTCCATACCTCCCCAGCTCGCCTTACGTTGATTCTATCGCCTATAATTATGGTAAGACCTCGGAAGACCATCTTTGGGGGCCTCGCGATTTCTTCAAAGGGGAATTTTACGGCACGGCGGCGTGCCATTTTGCCTCGGAAATAGGCTACCATGGCTGTCCTTCGCCGCAATCGATTAAAAAGTTTATTCCCGAAGGGAGTATGCCGAAGGACTCGATTTATGATATTTGCAAAAACGCCGATTGGCTTGTGCATGCGGCGGGCATGGAAACGCAGGTAGAGGGAAATCCGTACGCCTATCGTTTGCCTTTGATGATTAGTCAAGTAGAGCGTATTTTTGGTACGGCAGCGAATAACTTGGACGAATTTGCGCGCCAAAGCCAAGTTTCGCAAGCGGAAGCGGTGAAATTCTTTATCGAAAAGTTCCGTGTCGAAAAATGGAGAAAGACGGGTATCCTTTGGTGGAATATCGCGGACGGTTGGCCGCAGGTTTCGGACGCGGTGGTGGATTGGTACGGCGTTAAAAAGCTTGCATATCACTACATTACGCGTTCGCAAAAGCCTATATGCTTGATTTGCGATGAGCCCAAGGACGGCTTGCTTGATTTGGTGGCGGTAAACGATACGCAAAGCGCGGTCAAAGGCGAATATACCGTCATAGAGCTTGTTTCGGGTGAAGAGGTGGCAAGCGGCACTTTTGAAGTGGAAGCAAACGGTAAAGCGGTTGCTTGCAAGCTGCCCGAAAAGAAAAACGGCTTTTATTTGCTTCGTTGGACGTCCACGGGCGGAAAGGGCGTCAACCATTTCGTTTGCAATATCGGCGAAGGTTGGACGTGGGAAGCCTATAAAAATTGCATGGAAAAAGCGGGCTTTTATAGCGAATTTGAAGGATTTTAAGTAGCTTGCAGGTTATAAGTTACATTATCTATGCTTATCAGCATTGTATTATAAGATAGAAATTATCAAGGAAAAGCAAAGACAAATAGAGGGGTGGGGACCGATTCGGTCACACCTCAAAATTTGCTACGCATACAACAATGAAAAG
>JAFTMQ010000171.1 GCA_017452305.1 Clostridia bacterium
AAAAGCATTATAAGGAGACAACAAGAAAAAGCAAGCAAAAATTAGTAGCCGCAGCCGCAACCGCGATTGCATTCACAACCGCATTGAGGGGTTAAAATAGCGGCAAGCGTTCCGTTCTTATAAAGGCAGAACAAAAGCGCGATGATAATAGGTAAGCCACAGCCGCTGAAAACGTTGGAACAGAAAATCCCGTCTTTCGAGCCGAGCACGAGCAAAGCGATAAGAATCCAAAGGGTAACGTTACCCTGATTGCAACAAGTCATAAAATACCTCCTGTGTTTCGCCGCAGGAGTATGTAAATTGCTAATAGCGTGAAGGTCCTGCGGTTTTCTCTTTCTATTACATCATATTCCCATTTAAGTAAAAATGTGTAAAGCAAATCTTTTTTCATAGAAAAAAATCTTAAAATTATCGTTTTTCCGCTTTAATTCCTTGCCATATCCAAAAAAAAGCGTTATAATAGAATTATACTCGTGGAGAACACGCCTTTGGCGGTTCTACCAGTCAAACGAGTAAATTTACATTTTTTCTACGGGTATCCAAACGGAACTCGATGGAGGCATTTATGCAAGTTAAAAAGTTTTTTACGGCAAAGAATATTGCGACGCTCGGTGTGCTGTTAGCGCTCGTCGTCGTATTGCAAGCATTCGGCGGAACAATTCCCATCGGTGCGGTGCAGTTGAATTTTACACTTATCCCCATAGTTTTGGGCGCGATGTTGCTCGGCCCTTGGGCGGGCGGTTTTCTCGGCTTGGCGTGCGGGATCGTCGTACTTGTTCAGGTTATTATTGCACCTACGGGATTTTATTATATCATTTGGCTGAACGATCCCATTATTACGGTGATCACGTGTATTACAAAAACCACGTTGGCGGGCATTGCGGCGGGCTTCTTGTTTAAGCTCATCGAAAAGAAAAATCGTTACGTTGCAGTGTTTACGGCGTCTGCGATTGTGCCGATCATCAACACGGGAGTATTTATCCTTTGCTGTCTTTGGATGAATAAGAGTATTAGCATAACGCAGGATTGGATGGTCAACGATTTGGGTATGACGCAATTCCTTGGCTTAAATCCGTTCGTATTTATCTTGTTAGGGCTTGTAACCTTTAATTTCTTTGTGGAGCTCGGCGTTAATTTGATTGTTGCGCCCGGTCTGCACACCGTATATAAAGTTGTGGAAAAACGCATTGGTAAATAAGGGAATAAAAATGATTATTTGCATTGATATTGGAAATACAAACATTAAATATGCGATTTACGATAAGGATGAGTTGAAAGTCTCTTTCCGTGTTGCGACGGATTTTAGAACGACGTCGGACGAGTACGGCGCGCAGCTTATCGGTATGCTCACAGCGCAGGGGATTGCGGCGAATGAAATTACGGGCGGCATTATGTCTTCCGTTGTGCCTTCCTTGGATTACACGATTGAGAAAATGTGCGCGCTGTATTTGAATATTCAACCCTTGCACGTCGCACCCGGTTTGAAATCGGGATTGAATATCCGTTGCGACGATTCGCGCGAGGTTGGTGCGGACAGAATTGTCAACTGCGTTTCCGCAATCGTTAATTACGGCGAAAACGTGCCTATGATCGTTGTAGATTTCGGTACGGCAACCACCTTTAATATCATTAGCGCGAATAACGAGTTTATCGGCGGCGTGATTTCCCCGGGGATTAAGGGCTCGTTAGATTCACTTGTAAACGGCACGGCGAAGCTTCCGCGCGTGGAAATTGAAGCGCCGAAGAGTATTATCGCGAAAAATACGGTGACGAACATGCAGGCTGGCATTGTTTTCGGCTTTGCGGGCTTGACGGAATACATTGTAAAACGCATCAAAAAGGAATTGAAAGCGCCTAAGGTGAAAACGATTGCGACGGGCGGCTTTTCCACGATTATCGCAAAGGAAATCGAGGGGATTGACGTCGTAGATAAATTGTTGACGCTCAAAGGTTTAAAGTATCTCTACGATTTGAATACGCAAGAGAAATAACACGGTAAAGAAGAAATCAACGAAAGTTGTAAGGAGTAGAATATGGTTAAGAAAGTCGGTGTAGCAATATTAGGGCTTGGCGTGGTAGGTGGCGGCACCTATCAAACGCTGATTGATCATCACGATTTTTATCTTAAAACACAGCAGGTCGATTTTACGGTGGAAATGGTTTTGGATAAGTCCACGGAACGCTTGAATGCGCTTGGCATTCCCGAAGAAGCACGCGCAAAAAGCATTGAGGAAGTTATCGCAAACCCCAACGTTGATATCGTTGTAGAAACGATTGGTGGCGTCGGTGCGGCAAGGGCGTTCGTTACCGCCGCACTTCGCGAGGGTAAAACGGTTGTTACGTCCAATAAAGAGTTGATTTGTAAGCACTCGCACGAATTGGAAGAGATTGCTCGTCGCACGGGTTGCGGGCTTTATTACGAGGCAAGCTGCGTGGGCGGCGTGCCCATTATCCGTACCTTGCTTGACGGCGTACAAGCCAATCATATCCAAAAAATGATGGGTATCGTCAATGGTACGACCAACTATATTTTGACGAAAATGGCAAACGAGGGCGCAGATTATGCCGAAACGCTAAAAGAAGCGCAACGCCTCGGCTATGCCGAATTTGATCCCACCAACGACGTAGAGGGCTTTGACTCGATGTACAAGCTTTCCATTTTATCGTCGATGGCATTCCACACGAAAGTTCCCCACACGCACATCTTCCGTGAGGGGATCACCAAGGTGGACGGCAAGGATATCGCATTCGGTAAGGAGCTTGGCTACACCTTAAAATTGCTCGCTATCGGTAAAAATACGGAAAAGGGGATTGAAGTGCGCGTGCACCCTACGATCATTCATTCCAATCACCCGTTGGCGAGCGTAAACGATTCCTTTAACGCCGTGTATATGACGGGCGACGCTGTAGATGACGTTATGATTTATGGGCGCGGTGCGGGGGCATTGCCTACGGCAAGCGCGGTAGTTTCCGACGTTATCCATGCGGCAACGCATTCCGATATTAAATATTCCACCTTCAAAAACAAAGCGACGGCGGAAAAGCAGACGAAATTTATCACCGACTTTGAAAGCGGGTATTATCTTCGTCTTTCCGTTGCGGACGAGGTCGGTGTATTAGCGAAGATGACAAGCATTTTTGCAAAGTGCAACGTTTCCGTTGTGGAAATTGCACAAAAGGGCAGAGCAAGCGAAGCTTCGCGCGTTCCGCTTATCATTATTACCCACGCTACGCGTGAAAATGCCATTAAAAAGGCGATTGCAAAGATTAACGAAACGGATTACGCCAAAGTGGAGGCGTTTATTCGCGTAGAAGAATAACGGGCTTGTCGAGGCTTACGCCTCGGCTTTTCCATGTCTATAAGGAGTAACAATGAAGGGCTTAGTTCTTATCAACGGTTATCCAAACGGCGAGAAATTTTATCGACAAGGGGAAAGCATTGCAGAGGAGCTTCGGTTGCTTGGCTCGGACGTTGACGTAGTGCGAAACGGCGAATACCTTTCTGTGATTACGCCCGAGGGGGAATTTTATTCGGAAATCGTAGATAAATACGATTACGTCGTATATCTTGATAAAGATAAATATTTAGGACAAGCTTTACAGCATTGCGGACAGCTTCTCTTCAACCCAATATCTACCATAGAGGTTTGCGATGATAAAATGCTCACCTACTATGCCTTGGCAATGCGTAAGGCGGGGGTGCGCCTTTTAAAAAGTATTCCTGCGCCCTTGTGTTATACGCCAAATGCGAAGGCAAACGAAGAATTTTTAAACAAAGTGGCAACCGAGCTTGGATTTCCGCTTGTCGCAAAAAAGAGCTACGGTTCTTTCGGCGCGGGAGTTCAACTCGTACATGGTATAGACGAATTGCGCAAAATTGCCAACGAGTGGTTGCACGAGCCGCACTTTTTCCAAGAATTTATCCAAGAGGCGGCAGGTAAAGATATTCGCGTAATCGTTATTGGAAAGCAGGCGGTTGCCGCAATGGAAAGGGTTGCGCAGGAAGGGGAATTCCGTTCTAATATCGAGCTTGGTGGCGTTGGCAGAGCCATAGAACTCACCCCCGAAATTGCGGAAGCGGCAGAAAAGTGCGCACGCTGTTTAGCGCTTGAATATTGCGGCGTGGATTTGTTGCAAACCTCGCAAGGCATAGCCGTTTGTGAGGTGAATTCCAACGCCTTTTTCGAGGGCTTTGAA
>JAFTMQ010000172.1 GCA_017452305.1 Clostridia bacterium
GACACGCCGTCTTCCATTTCAAAGACGCCTTGCGGTATAGCGCTTTCCGCGCGTGCGGATTTCGGCATAGAGAATACCACACCGATTGCCGATGCAAGCATAAATACAGCGAAGCAGAAAGTGATTAAAATTGTTCTAATAAAATTCTTTTTCAGTTTTTCTACCTCCTCTACCTCAATCCCAATCCCCGCTGTCATCGAAGTTGTTGTCATTCGGGTTGGACGCTGTGATGACGTCGTGTCCATAAAAGTAGGTGACGTCTAACGTCGGTTCGCCGTAAACTTTTGTCAAACAAGCACGTTGTTCCTTTTTGTTTACTCCTTGCATAATCTTACCTTTCCTCCATATCTATTTTTCTTTTTTTATTCATTTTTACAACCCCCAGTCGTTGGTGAATACCGATTGCATATCCCCGTTTGTTTCACGATAGACGGAAAAACCTAACTCGTTCCAATCGTTGCGGAAGCTTTCACGCAAAGCGCGAATGTTAGGGTAATAATCGCCGTAGTACATACATTGTACGTAGCGTGGGAAAATACTTTCTTGTTTAATTCTTCTTATTAAGTTTTGATAGAGCGCGGGGTCCGTCGCCTTATACGGCTCTACCGCTTTATACGCATCGTCGAGCATACGCAGCATTTCCTCGATGAGAAATCTCGGCCAATACTCGGGCTTGCTAATATCGTCGTAAATACCGCCCGTCACGGTGATGACCGTTTGCTCTATGTACGCGCTCTTGGCTTGGATAAGGTTGAACAGCTTACGCATGTGCGGACCTGCATCCAAGAAATAGTTGCTAAAATACGTATCCAAAACCTTATTATATTCGGTATTCACGTTGAAGAAATATTTAGAGTCGATATAATCCTTCAAATGCGAGAATGCCGTGGATTGGTTGCGTTCCTGGCCCTGCGCCCAAATATATTGCACGCCGCAGGATTGCAAATAACGGTAGGTTTCTACCATCGAGCTCCACGTGTTGTACGGGAATAAGTAATAAGAGAAGTTCGTGCCATACACCCAAAGGTAAACCTCTTGGCTAACCGTGTACCAAAGGGCTACGTTTTCCGCATACATTTTGTTTACGTCATCGTAATAAGAAGAGGTAAATTTGGAAAAAATAGGCGCAAGCCACGGCGAAACGTGCTCGTCACAGAGAAGATAAACGTAGTTGCCGTCTTCGTCCCTTTCATAGACGTATTCGCCGTTTTCCTTGATGAACTTACGGTTTTCGTCCATAGCGTAACGCTTTAAGGGCATATAATTGCCGTTCTCGTCCTTAATCGCATCCCCCCACGTTACGTTACCTAATGCGTCCGTTATCTTTTGCCTTTCTACGGGCGCGGGCTCGTGGTCGTGATAAGCGAAGAAGGTTAAGTTCATAATGCGCTTATTATCGTACGCCTCGCGAACGTGCGCTTGCACGATTTTGTTTAGATCGTTCATAAAATAGATACAAGCCGCGGCAGGCGTGCCGTAAAGACTTCTGTATTCCAAGCAAGTTTCGCAAGTACAGCTGTCTTGCTCCGCGTCCATCGTGGTGAAGGAAATATTTTCAAGCGTCGGACATTCCGCCATACGTTTTTCGATAACCTTAAACACCGCATCTAACATGGCTTCGTATTCCGGCTTGTTACCGTGTGCGGTGTAGCAAGGCTGCGTTTTGTCCGCGCGATACCAATCGGGGTGCGCCTCGCCATAAATTTCAACGGGGATATAATACAAAGAGTTGTGCATATCCCAACCCTCGACGGGACTCCAAATATCGTCGTGTTTGTGCATGCCCATGCCATACACCTCGACGCTCGTGTGCATATTTTGGATTTGACGATAGGTGAAGTCGGGCTTTTCGACAACGTCCATAATCGGCATTGTCGATGCGTCTCTGCCATAGACAACGCAGCTTTCGCTAAGCATATCATAGCCGATAACCTCTCGCAAGAAGGCAAGCCCGCCCATGCGGTAGCCGTCGTTGCCGTTCGCCTCGATAAAGACGACGTTGCCTTTCGTTTTAATATAATAGCCGCTCGAACCCAAATCCTCGTTCGGCATGGTTAAGCCAAAGCTTTCAAAGACGTCCCTATGCCCATATACGATCGCATACGAGCTTTCGGTGAGGTTGGGCTTTTCGTTAGAATATTCTAATTCCGCACCCGTCGCCGCCAAGACGTGCTCCGTAACAAAGCCCGCCGATTTATTGATTGCCGCGCTAAGGTTAGGGTTGGAATTATCGGCGTAAATTTTATAGCTCGTTTGTTGATTGACGACAAAAGGCACTTTGCTGTCCTTTACGTCGACCTTATGTAAGGTATTTTCCGCGTAATGCTGTTCTCTATCCGACGTGGTGACCGTTTTCGTTTGCGTACCGCACGCCGCGCAGGAAAGGGCGAGGAAGACACCAAGCAGGATGGAAATCAATTTATTCGTTTTCTTCATAATTCCCTCCTTACTTGACCGTAACCGTCGTTTCATACGTGGTTAAGTTGCCCACTTGGTCGTACACGTAAATGAACACCGTGTACGTGCCTGCAAATTCAAGACGGACGGCGTTTACGTCGTCGTAGAGCATAATCGGCATACCCTTCGGGTTGATAATCATCTTAATTACGGTGATTTCTTCCGCCGTGCTGTGATTGTCGGAAACGGTGAATTTCGGAATGACGAGCAAATCGCCCACTTTGAGATTTTTCTTGAAATCGTCCTTGAAGCTAATGGTCGGCTTTTCGCCGTCGATGACGGTGACGATATAATTGAAATACGCCAAATTGCTCGCTTGCCAAGAGCCGACTTCCTTTGCTTCTACGGAAACGATATATTCGCCGTATTCCGTGAGCTTAATTTGATAGTCCACGGTTGCATCCGCGCCTTGCAAGAGTGTGCCGTCAAGGCTTGTCACCACTTCGCCGCTCGGTGAAATGACGGTGAGGAAGGCTTCCGTATTCGGACAAAGCACGTCGCCGACGATTACCCTTTGCACCGTATAAATAGCGTCCTTAAAGGCGTTTTCTTCCACACTGCTTGGCGTGCTCATAAACGGCCCGATGGTGTCTTGCTTGTTGCTTACGCTAATGTTGCAAACTCTGTCGATAAAGATGGCGCCGCCCTCTTCTACGTTGTGAAGCGCAAGCTCGAAATACAGCTTACCCGACGGGAAACCGTTAAAGGGCCTACCGTCGTCCGACGCCACTACCGCCACCGCCGTCGTACCGTCCACAATCAAATCCTTGCCGACAAAGCCGAGGTTAAAGCTTGCGCTTGCACCGTCAAAATCGAGATTGAGGGAAAGGCTTGTGCCCGCAATCGTAAGGATCGTTTCGTCCTTGTCCTTGGAAATAATTGCGCTTACTTGCACGCTTGCGTCTACGCTGTCGCGCAAGCAAAGGCTAATTTGCGAGAATTTAGACGCGCCCGCCACTGTCATTAAGTCAAGCGAGAAATTGCTTGCCATCAACGGATTGATAAAGGCAACCTTCGCTTTTTCCGACGGGGTGTTCGCCGTGATTTTTAAGCCGACGACGTCCGCGCTAATATTGTAGTTGTTGACGATGGTCAAATCGTCCTCGGTGTAGAAATATTTTTCTACGTTGACAACGTCGTAATATCTATTGGTGCTACCGGGCACGAGCGCCTTGCTCATCACCACGCTGACGGGAATTTGCTTTTCGAGCAAGTTGACGCCGTCACAGCTGTACGTAAGCGTCACCACGCCGTCTTCTTGCATGGTCGGGGTAAAGCTTTCGCCCGAGGCGTAGGTTTTTGTTTCGCCGTTGCACGTAACGCGCACTTGACAAAGCTTTTCTTGCTTACTGCCCGAAGTATAATCATACGCGTAAAGCTTGGGAAGTACGTAGGTCGAGCCCGCAATATATGCCACGGGGAATTGCGGTGCGTCCGCGAGAATAGGATCGGGACTAATTTCCGCTTGCAATACGCAAATGGCTACGGCGACGTTGCCGACGTAGTCCGTTGCCGTACAAGTCAACGTCCATTCCCCTGCCTCTTCCAAGCAGAAGCTCTTGCCCGTAATGAGGGTTGTCGCTCTATTTTTCGTAAGCTCGTAAGAAATCCGAACTGCGCCGCAACCGCCCGTTACGTCTACTTCGGGAACGGCTTTCACCGTGCCGACGGTTACCTGCCTTTCATAGCCGTCGCGAAGGGTGACGGAAAGCTTTTCAATATCCGATTCAAGATAGGCGCGTACCCACAAAATTTCGCGGGCGACGTTACCGCTAAAATCGGTAGCCTCGTAAACGATTGCGTACATGCCTACGCTGTTTACCTTGAAACGCCCCTCTACAACGTCCACCATCTTCGCGTTTTGCATACCGTAATTATGCCACACGGAAACGTTGACGGAACTTGCGCCGCTCACGCGGTCGGTTGCCGTTGCGCTCGGGATCGGATAAGAGCCGCCCACCACGGCGTTGGGCATTTTTTCGTAGGTGTTGTTGACCGTGATAATCGGTGCGTCCTCGTCCACGTAATTTTTCGCGGAAAGGTCGATACCGAAAATGCTCGTAATGCAAATATTTGCCGTTACGTCGTTATAGCCGGACGCGCTAATGGAAAGCTTGGCTTTTCCACTCGGGAAGCCAAACCAAAGCTTCTCGTAATACGCGCTGTCGTCCAAGTCGGAAATAATTTTACCGCCTGCCCATGCTTGACGTGCGTTGTTATCGTAGCTAATACAAAAGAGCTTATCGTCGGGGGCGACGTTGGTCGGGGTGAGATGTCCCCAAAAAAGCCCCGTATCTACCGCCATGAAGCTGTGCGGCACAACGCAACCGAGCGTACCGCCCTTATGCAAACGGCCGACGTGCTCTAATCCGCACTGCACTTGTCCGTTGCCGGCGGCGGTGAAATAGCTCAAACCGTAGGCGCGGCTATCGTTATGGAAATTGCCGTTATAGACAAGCTGTATGGACGGGTCCTCCACGTCCGTGAAGGTAAAAATCATTTTAGAAAAGTCCGCCGCACCGTGCGCGTTGGGCAAAACAAACCCTTCGACAAGCTTGATGGACGGCGTCATTTGCGTCATATCGAAAACGTGGTCGAACGTAACCGCGTCCCCGTTGGCAATACGCAAGGTCAATGCCATAGAGTCCGCGCCTAAATGGGTGACGTGCCCGTATTCCGCCGAGGTCTTTTCGCTTTGATAGGAAGCAAGTCTGCCATAGACGGTGAATGCGTATTCCTTGGTGTACACCTTGTTATCGAGCGTCGCAATATAGCGCAGGACGTACTTACCGCCTTGGTTGAGGGTGACGGTAGCCTCACTGCTTTGCGTGCCGTCGGGGAACTCCAAGGACGGGCTTGCGGTTGCGCTCTTTCCGTTTTTATCAAAGGTGCAAGTAGGCAAGGTGAACTCGTCACCGAAGGCATACTCGCTTGCAATTTCCTGCGAGGTCGTCACGTTGAGCTCGGCATTGGCGCGCATATAGACGCCCACCGACGCAAACGCGAGGACAAAAAAGGAAATGATGCAGATAAAAACGAGCGTTAAGCGCACTCTGTTTTTCGTGTTGGTTTTGGTCATTTTTCTCTCCTTTTCGCGGGTTAACCTTTAATCCCACCGACGGATAAGTTGCCCATCAATTGCTTGCTAAACGCCGCGAACAGCGCGATGACGGGAATGGTGACAATGACAACCGTCGTCATAACGTACGGCAGTTCTTTAAACGCCGTATCCGCAACCTCTTGGCCTTGCGATTGTTGATAAAGCGCCAAGGATAAGGTTTTAAAGTCGGGAAGATATAAGTTGGGGATTAAGTAGTCGTTCCAATACTCGATAAACAAAATCAAGGTGATGGAAAGGAAGGTATTTTTTACGAGCGGCATAGCGATATTGCACATAATTTGCCAATCGTTTGCACCGTCGATACGCGCCGCCTCGTAATAGCCCGCGGGCATGGATTTAAACACCGAATAAAATACGAGGTAGTACATACCCAAGAAGTTAGAGCGCATCAACCACATACCCCAAATATGGTTGTAAAGGCGCAAGTCTTTCGCCATTTGGATTTCCGCCGCTTGACTGCCCACGATAGGGATAATCATCGTGACGATAACCACCGAATAGACAAGGCGGGAGAACCAATTATCGTATCTTGCACAGAGGTATGCCACCACGCAAGTAACGATTACCTTAAACACCGAACACCCCACCGAATAGAGAAGGGTGTACAAAGCCATTTCAAGCAAAGTATAGTCGGCAAAGCCTTTATTGATTTGCCCTACGTTTTGGAAGAACATAAATTTCTTCGGCCAACCGATGACGTTGTTTTCCCCTATGAACGAGAAATAATCGTCGTAGTATGATTTAGACGCCGTGAGGAATGCCCAAAAGAATACGGCGAGCATAAACAGTACGTACACCGACAATACGGTGCATAACGTAATGGACAAGGGCGAGAGGTTTTTCTTCATGTTTCTTGAAATCTTCATTTGCTCCCCCCCTTATTCTTCTTTCGGCCCGAATTTTTCCAGGCCGTACTTCACCAAATAAGTGAGCGGAACGGCGATTGCCGTCAAGATTAAACCGAGTGCCGCTACGGGCGGAATGTCCTGCTCGTGCCCCACCGTTTTGCCCGCACGGACGTACAAGAAGTAGCCGAGCGAACGGAGCTCTACCGTGTCGTTTGCAAGTAAGAACAAATTGTATTGATTGGTAAAGATCGTTGCGATGCCCGTAACCAAGAATACGGACAACGTCGGGAAGGTAAGCGGCAAAACCACAAACCAAAATTCTTTGATGCCCGTTGCGCCGTCAAGCGTCGCCGCCTCGACAATTTCGGGGGGAATGTCGAACATTTTATTCGCGTACATCAATACGGACGTACCAAAGCTCACGTACAGATTATAAAATACAATCGCCGCGAACGGGTGGGCGTCGAAGCGCAAATTCGCGCTGCCAAAAAGCAAGGGCGTAACGTCGTTTAAAACGATTTTATACGTCAAGGCAAAGGCGGCGGCGGGAATTATGGACGGAATAAACAAAAAGATGCGGAAAAAACCGGAGGCAGGCATCTTTTTGAATATGTAGTAGGAAAACAGCAAGCCCAAAGGAATGCTAACCAGCAAATTGATACCATAGTAAATGAGCGACATTTTGCTTGCCGAAAGCAATGCTTCCAACTCCGATGCGTTCGTAAACCAACGCGTAAAATTCTCGAAGGTTGCGCGCCAAATGATTTCCGTATCGCTAATTTTAATCTGTTCCATAAATGCGTAGCCAAAGGATTTTAAATTGACGACGATATAGAACAAAATAAATTGCAGTACGGGGAAAGCCATAAGCGCAACGTAGAAGATTGTACTTCCACGCTGCATCTTATTTTTTCGTTTTATGTTTTGATTTGTGTTTGTAGAATTCAACATTGTTGACCTTATATTTAGATTTCTTTCCAAGTGCCGGAAAGACCACTGAAATTCGTGTAC
>JAFTMQ010000173.1 GCA_017452305.1 Clostridia bacterium
CCGACGGAAAAGCGCGCATTATTCTTTCCGGCAACGGCGGGGCGTACTGTGTAGATGGCGAGGTCTGGACGCCGATTGACGAGGTGGATACTGCGAGGGGGACGTCGGCGATTTGTTTTAGCCAAAATCGCGTATTTCTCGGTGAAAAGCCGTGTAAGCTTTTATACAGCAACCCCGAATTTCCGTGGGATTTCACGCAGACGCTCGACGAGGGCGGGTACGTTTATCTGCCCTTGGACAAAGGGGATATTGTGGATATGTTGGAATACGGCGAATGGGTGTACGTATTCTTGCAACGCGGGATTGTGCGCGTAAAGCCCGATGGGTTGGCTCGAAATTTTCAAGTAGAAGAGGTTATCTATTCGGGCGGGGAGATTTTTGGCGGCTCGGTAGGGCTTTGCGGGAATTGGATTTTCTTTTTGTCCGAACACGGGGTTTGTCGGTTTGACGGCAAAAACGTGGAGCTTGTGGGCAAGCACTGCGGCGTAATTCCGTCGAAAAACGGCTGTATTTGTACGCATGCGACGGTAGGGGATTATTACCTCTTGAAATACCGTGATTATATGTTCGGCTAACTAACGCTTGCGTTGCGTGAGGATGGAAAGGACGGGTATTTTTTGAGCAATTACGTCGGCTTGAACGAGAGCAATCGCGTGCCGATTTGCGCTGTGGATGAAAAACTTGCGGTTTTGAAGCTTGGCGGAAGATTGCCGATGGGGGAAGAAGCTATTTTTCAAAGCGGCCGTTTGGCACTTGGCGGAACGGGTAGGAAGCACGTGAAGTCCGTCACTTTATACGGCGAGGGGTGCATGACGCTTTTTGTTAAGTGTAACGAGGAAGAAAAGAGCTTTGAGGTGGAAGATTTACCGCAACAGTGCAAGATGGACGTTGGTATGCGCGGCGAGGCGTTTTGGTTGGAGTTCGTGTTAGATGAGGACGCGAAGGTGCGGCGCGTGGTGATCGAATACGAACGGATAGATTGACGCGGCTGCGTGTTGAGGAGGAAATACTATGAAAATTGACGTAATCAATTACACGGAAATACAGCTGGCACAGTTGACGGAAGCACAGCTTTTAGAGGTTAAGTCCGCGCAGATAAAGAAAAACAGACTGCTTCGTGAGCTTGCGGAAAAATTGCAGCAAGAAAAGCGCAGGCTTATCAACAACGGTATGTTTTCGTCCTATATTTGGGATTGGACAAAAACGTATTGGACGGGCGTGTTTGAGGAAGAAATCGGTTGGGTGCGTGACGGGTTGCTCTTCCAACTGCAATATACGCCGATAGATTTCACCGACGTGCCTTACGAGTTGGATTTTTCGCTCTCGCTTGCGGATAGGCGCGAGGTGGTGGAACGCTATTATATGAATGCGTATTCCACTTATACGGAGCGCGTTTACGAGCTGCGGAAAGACGGGGCGGCGGCGCATTATTTGTGCGAAGGGTATAAGTCGCTGTTGGATTATTTTGTGGAAATGGCGAAGAAAGAGGCGTAGCTTTCCGCTTTTGAAATGGCTGTGGAAAGGGTGTAAAATTGGGCGGAGCTTTGTGAAAAGGCTTCGCCTTTTTTATTTTATGCGCATGACGCTTGACAAAGGGATGGAAAATGGGTATAATATAATCGAGAAAATGTGCAGAGGTGCGATTATGCCGAAAATTGCAGTGAAAAAATTGGACGAAAGAGCCGTTTTGCCGACGTATGGCTCGGAATTTTCCGCGGGGGCGGATTTATATGCCGTTTGCGACGGCGAAGTGACGTTTGCGCCCGGGGAAACCAAGCTTATCAAAACGGGCTTGGCGATGGAAATCCCCGAAGGGTATGCAGGGCTTATCTATGCGCGGAGCGGCTTGGCGAGCAAGCGCGGTCTTGCACCTGCCAACAAAGTGGGCGTGGTGGACGCGGACTATCGCGGCGAGGTGATGGTGGCGTTGCATAACCATTCCGCAATCGAACAAAAAATTTCCGCGGGCGAGCGGATTGCACAGCTTGTCGTTGCGCCGTTCTTGAAAGCAAGCTTTGAAGAGGCGGAAGAATTGAGTGATACCGTGCGCGGCGCGGGCGGCTTTGGGAGCACTGGCAAGAATTGAAGCTTGACACAGCCTTACAGCTTTGCCATTCCTTCTTTTATAGGGCGCGAGGATTGCATGGGACAGAGATTTATAAATGCTGAATGCGGAATGCGGAATTGCGGCAGGGTTTTATAAGTGCGGAATGTTGAATGCGGAATTGCGGCAGGGATTTATAAGTGCGGAAAGTAAGAAAGAACGCTTAAAAAATAGGTAAAAATTATGTCGATGAGAATGAGAAAAAAGAGAAATTTCGAGGCGCGTATGGAAGCGTGCGGGGACTTGCTCCTTGCGCAGGGCGCGAACGGGATTTTGAATATGAAAGAGGCGGCGGAGCATTATCGCGCGCTGATTGATTTTAAGACGGTGTTCGGCGCGGAACGCGCAAATTTGCCCGTCGCGTTGGAAATTGGGTGCGGCAAGGGCGGTTTCGTTATCGAAGTGGCAAAGCGTGAGCCGTCCGTCAATTATATCGCGCTTGAAAAGATGAGCAACGTTATTTTGACGCCGCTTGAAGAGGTAAAAAAGCAAGGCTTGACGAATATTCGGTTTTTGAATATCCGCGCGGAGTGCTTACCCTGCTACAGTCCCGAGGGGAGCTTGGATATTATTTACTTAAATTTTTCCACGCCGTTGCCGAAGCTTGGGTACGCGACGCAGCGTTTGACCCACCGCAACTTTTTGGAAGTGTATAAAAAACTTTTAAAAAAGGGTGGAAAAATCATTCAAAAAACGGACGATAGAGATTTCTTCGAGTTCTCGTTGGAAGAATACGAGGCGTGCGGGTTTGCGCTTGAAAATAAGACGTATGATTTGCACGAAAACGGGAATCCCGAATGGAACGTGGTGACGGAATACGAGGCGAAGTGGGTGGAGCGCGGTTTGCCTATCCATAGAGTAGAGGCCAAACTTGAAGTTTGACACAGTCTTATCACTTGGCGAGATTTTTTAATTCGCTTTCGTAATGGTAGTGGACGGCGGTCTTTAAGAAGCTTTTTGTGAATGGATTGCATAGCAAGCGTGAATTGCGCCTTGCGGCGCGTAAATGCCGCGGTTGCGGCGTTATGGATTAGATAACAATAGATTTGAGCCGAAAGAAATTTCTAACGGTGAAAAGAGATAGTAAAGGATGCCCGAAGGGGTCGGCAAAGCCTACCCTAACGCGCGGAATTTTGCGTTTTTCGCATTTTGTAAATTGTGGGAACGAGTGCGCTCTTTTGCCGTTTGGTGAAAGAGCGTTTTTGTTATTTTCAAGCAAATGGCAGGGGCAGGTATGCGGTGAAATGCGGAATGCGAGTGCTTTTTGTGAATGCGGAATGCTAAATGCGAAAGTAAGGAGTATATATTATGGAAAATAAAGATTTAGAGAGGAGTAATAACCGTATTGCGGTGGTGAGTGTGCTTGTTGCGGATAAGTCGGAAGTGGAAAAGCTTAACGGCATATTGTCCGATTACGGGGATTGGATTTTGGGGCGGATGGGTATTCCGTATAAAGAAAAAGCGGTGTCCGTGCTGTCTGTCGTTTTGGACGCGCCCGTGGAAATCACCAACGCGTTGACGGGGAAAATCGGCAGGCTAAACGGTGTGTCCGTCAAGGCGTTGTTTGGGAAAATGTAAGCTTGGAAAAAATTTCGTCCGTAAAAAATGGACGATTGAGATATGCCCGTAGGGCGTTCCGTATATAAAAAATCATAAAATTTGAAAGAGGTAGATATATGAAAAAAAGTATGAAAGTATTGGCGATTGGGCTTTGCGGTGCGTTGGTTTTTGGCGCGGTTGCAGGTTTTTCCGCGTGTGGGAAAGAGGACAATTTAGGCGCGGACAAGGTATATTTGAAGGCGATGGCGGGGCCGCAAGCGGTTGCCACTATGGAAGCGGATTATTTCTTGCTTGCCGAGCCTGCAGTGACGGCGCAGAGCAAAAACGGTTTTGCGATCAAGGGGGATTTGCAGGCATTGTACGGTGGTGAAAACGGCTATCCGCAAGCGGTTCTGGTGGCGAAAACGGAGCTATTGACGGCGTATCCGTATTGGGTGGAGCAATTTGCGTTCAACGTAAGCCGTGCGGCGGATTGGCTTGAAACGGCGAGCGGCGCGGACGTGCTTTCGGCGGTTTCTTCGCACGTGGCGGATAAGGAGTATGCGACGACCTTGAAAGCGCCGCTTTTGACGGCGGATGTGATGGCGCGGTGCGGCGTTTGGTTTTCCTATGCTTGGGAAAAGCCCGTGCAGGCGGAAGTTAAGGATTTCCTTTCCGAGATGATTGCCGTAAATAATAAGGCTGCGGCGATGCCCGCGGACGAATTTTTCTGGGGCGGTGCGCCCGATTCCGCTTTGGCGGAGACTTCGCCCGAAGAAGAAATAACGGTATATATGCCCGACGGCGCGCCTGCGCTTGCGCTTGCGAAGATGATGAGCGTGGATACGGACGAGGACGGCGTAACCTATAAGGTGGTTGACCCGAGCTTGATTTCGTCCGTGTTGACCTACGAGGACGAGAGCAAAAACGCGGATATGTGCGTGTTGCCCGTGACGGCGGCGAGTAAGCTGCTTGGCAAAGGGGATAAATATAAAATGGTGGGCGTGGTGACGCACGGCAATTTGTTCCTTATTTCCAAAACGGGCGAGGTTTTGACGGCGGAAAATATGGCGAGCTTGAAAGGAAAGACGATTGGCGTTTTGAAAATTAACGAAGTGCCCGGGTTGACCTTAAAGGCGGTTTTGAATAAGTACGATATCCCTTTTGAAGAGGTGAAAACAGTTTAATTTTATGAAAAAGGTGTTACTCAAAAACTTCATACAGACGGCGGTGGCAATCGTCGTATTATTGGCGGCGTGGCTAATTGCCTATTTTTGCATTGGCAATTCCTCTCTTGTGCCTGCGCCGTGGGCGAGCGCGAAGGAATTTGGCGTTTTGTTTGCAAGCGGCGGATTTTGGCGCGGGTTTTTCGCGACGATGGCACGGGTATTTTTGGCATTCGGTATTTCCTTTGTCTTGGCGGTGATTTTTGCCGTCATCGCGTACCTGTACCCCTCGTTTGCGGGGATATTCACGCCGATTGTGTCCGCTTTTCGTTCCTTGCCCGTGCTGGCTATCGTGCTCATTTTGCTTTCGATTTTAGGGGCGGGCGCGACGCCCGTGGCGGTGGCGTTTTTGTCCTTATTCCCCATGCTCTATACGGGAATTTTGACGGCGTTACTTGCCATTGACAAGCATATCATTGAAACGAGCAAGGTATATGGCGCGTCCCTTTGGGCGCGGATTTGGCGGGTATATTTGCCCTTGTCCGCGCCGTCGGTATTGCGCGAGGCGGGCGGCGCGATTTCCTTTTCGTTAAAGCTCGTCGTGTCGGCAGAGGTCGTTGCGATGACGGCGAAGAGCTTGGGGTATATGATGCAGGACGCGAAGGCGTGGGGGGACATTCCGCAGTTGTTCGCGCTTGTAACGCTTACCTTTATTTTGGGGTTGATTTTAGAGCTGATCATGACGGCGTTGGCGGAAAAGGCGAGGTATTGATATTAAAGATTACATGCAAACCTGCGGTTTGATTTTTGTGGTAAGATTTTGTTAAGGCATTGTCTTATCGCTTGATTTTATCGATAATATGGTGTATAATGATAGGGTGAGTGCGGCGCGGAGCCATTCCGTTACGATAAAAAAGCGTAGGTTTTGCGTAGAAAGGAGTAGAGAGGTTTGGTTATGAAAAACGAATTTGGCGAGAAGGAAACGCAGAAAATTTCCAAGGCGACGTTGGCGCGTATGCCGTTATATTTGCATTTCTTGCAGGAAGAAAGTTCCAAGGGCGCACAATACATATCCTCGACGGTGATTGCGCAAAATATTTCCGTATCGTCGGTGCTTGTACGCAAGGATTTGGCGTTCGTTTCCTCGGAAGCGGGCAGACCGCGCTTGGGGTTTGCGATTAGCCGCCTTATTGTCGATATTGAAAAATTTTTGGGCTACGATAACCTTTCGGACGCGATTATCGTTGGCGCGGGCGGCTTGGGCAGAGCTTTCCTCGGCTACGAGGGCTTTAAGAGTAACGGGCTTAGCATTGTGGCGGCGTTTGATATTTCGGAAAAGTTGATTGGTACGACGGTGGCAGGGAAGGAAATTTTGCCCCTTTCCGAGCTTGAAAATTTTGTCAAGGAGCATAAAATTAGTATCGGTATCATCACCGTGCCCAAGGTGGCGGCGCAGGACGTTTTGAATAAAATGGTGGGGGCAGGTATCAAAGCAATTTGGAATTTCGCACCCGCGCCCTTGCGTGTGCCTAAGGATATCGTACTCAAAACCGAGGACTTGGCGGCATCGTTGGCGATGCTTGCAGGCAAGCTGTACAAGCTACACGACGAGTAACAACCGCTCGTCTTTTTCTGCTTTTTCGGCGCGGCGACGCGGTAGAAGGAGGGAATTATGACGGACGAGAAAAATAAGACGAAAACAGAGCCTACGGGGAATGCCGTGGGCTCTCTTTCTTTGGAAGAAAGGAAAATTTTGGAGTTGGTGAAGGGGGTGCGCGCGGCGCAAGTGGAGTTCGCGAGCTATACGCAAGCGCAAGTGGATGAGATTTTCCGCGCGGCGGCTACGGCGGCGAACGGGGCGCGGATAGAGTTGGCGGAAATGGCGGTGGAAGAGACGGGCATGGGCGTGTTCGAGGATAAGGTTATCAAAAATCACTACGCCGCCGAGTATATTTTCAACCGCTACAAGGGGGAACGGACGTGCGGAGAGCTTTCGCGCGACGAGGCGGGCGGTTACGTGCGGATAGCAGAGCCTATCGGCGTGGCGGCGGCGATTATCCCGACCACCAACCCCACTTCCACCGCGATTTTTAAGTGCTTACTTTGTTTAAAGACGAGGAACGGACTTATATTATCCCCGCACCCGCGCGCGAAAAAGTGCACGATTGAGGCGGCGAAAATCGTGCTGAACGCGGCGGTGGCGGCAGGTGCGCCCAAGGGGATTATCGCGTGGGTGGACGAGCCGTCGGTGGCGGCGTCGGCGGCGGTGATGCGCGCGTGCGACCTCATATTGGCAACGGGCGGACCGCAGATGGTAAAGGCGGCGTATTCGTCGGGCAAGCCCGCGGTGGGCGTTGGGGCAGGGAATACACCCGCGCTCATTGACGAGAGTGCGGATATCCGCTTGGCGGTTTCGTCGATTATCCATTCCAAGACCTTTGACAACGGCGTAATTTGCGCGTCCGAGCAAGCGGTGATTGCGCCCGCCTCTATCTACGGGCAGGTAAAAGCGGAAATGGCGGCGCAGGGCTGTCGGTTTTTGACTAAGTCGGAAGCGGATAAATTGCGGAAGTTCACCTTCCCCGAGGGCAAGCTAAACGCGCAGGTCGTAGGGCAGTCGGCAAGGCGAATTTTGGAGCTTTGTGGCATACAGGTACGCGATGAATGCAAAATTTTGGCGGTGGAAGTTACGGATACGAGCGCGAAAGAGCCCTTTTCGGGCGAAAAGCTTTCGCCGATTCTTGCCGTATATAAAGCCGCGGATTTTTTGGACGGCGTGGACAAGGCGGACGCGCTTGTGCAAGGCGGCGGCTTGGGGCATACGGCGGCGATTTATATCGACGAGCGGCGTGCAAGCGAGCGGCTTGCTACGTTTAGCGATAGAATGAAAGCCTGCCGAATTTTGGTGAATACGCCTGCGGCGCAGGGCGGTATCGGGGATTTATATAATTTCCGCTTGACACCCTCTTTGACGCTTGGGTGCGGCTCTTGGGGCGGCAATTCCGTTTGCGAAAACGTGGGGATAGACGCGCTGTTGAACGTGAAAACGGTGGCGAGCCGTCGGGAAAATACCCTTTGGTTTCGCGCGCCGCAAAAGGTGTATTTTAAGCGCGGCTCTTTGCAAACGGCGTTGGAAGAATTGGGCGAGCGTGAGTATAAGAAAAAGCGCGCGTTTGTGGTGACGGACGAATTTTTGTATAAAAACGGCGTGTGCAAGCAAATCACCGATATTTTGGACGGACTTGGTATTTTGCACACGGAATTTTTTGAGGTTACGCCCGATCCGACCTTGGCTTGTGCGAAAGAGGGGGCGCGGCGCATGCAGGATTTTGTCCCCGACGTTATCGTGGCGGTGGGCGGCGGCTCGCCGATGGACGCGGCGAAAATTATGTGGGTATTGTACGAGCACCCCGAGGCGGCATTCGAGGATTTGGCGATGCGGTTTATGGATATTCGTAAGCGCGTGTACGGCTTTCCCGAAATGGGCAAAAAGGCGATGTTCGTTGCCGTGCCGACGACGGCGGGGACGGGGAGCGAGGTTACGCCCTTTGCCGTAATCACGGACGAGCGGACGGGGGAAAAGTATCCGCTTGCCGATTACGCATTGATGCCGACAATGGCGATTTGCGACCCCGATTTGATGACGGATATTCCGCCGAAGCTGACCGCCAACGCAGGGTTTGACGCCCTTTCGCACGCGATAGAGGCGGTGGGTTCGTTGCTCGCGTCCGATTTCACAAACGGGCTTGCTTACGAGGCGATTTCCTTGCTCATCGCGTACCTGCCCTCTGCATTTTTACACGGAAAGGGGGATTTGTTGGCGCGTGAGAAGGTGGCGAACGCCGCTACGATGGCGGGTATGGCGTTTGCAAACGCGTTTTTGGGCGTTTGCCACTCGATGGCGCACAAATTGGGGGCGCGTTGGCATTTGCCGCACGGCTTGGCGAATGCTCTGCTGCTTACGGAAGTGATGCGTTTCAATGCCGAACCCGTGCCGACGAAGATGGGTACTTTCCCGCAATATGCCTATCCCGATTGCTTGGCGCGATATGCCAAGGTGGCGCGGTACGTGGGGGTGAAAGGAAGCACGGATGAGGCACTTTTTGAGGGGCTAATTGCGAAATTAGAGGAAGTAAAAGCGGTTTTGCAGCTGCCGAAAAGCATCAAAGAGGCGCTCGGGGATAGGGTGACGGAAGAAGAATTTTTGGCGTCCTTGCCTAAGCTGAGCCGCGACGCGTTTGACGATCAGTGTACGGGCGCAAACCCGAGATATCCGCTTGTGCAAGAGATAGAGGAATTGTATAAGCGCGCGTACTATGGCAAAGCATAGCTTTGCTAAATGTGGAATGCTGAGTGCTGAATGCGGAATGGCAGCCGAGATTTTTAAATTTTGATTTCACGGAATATGTTTAATGAAAAATTCGTGTGTGCATACGCGCACGCGAATTTTTTTGAGTGAGATTTGCGGGGCAAGTTATATTTGCGTTGCAAGTTATATTCGCCTACGGTGAGTTATATTTGCGTTGCAAGTTATATTTGCGGGGCAAGTGGTAAGACAAAGTCAAGGCATAGCCTTGTTGCTGTTTTGTCTAATAAAAAATAATACAGATAATACAGAAATTTTAGA
>JAFTMQ010000174.1 GCA_017452305.1 Clostridia bacterium
AGCTACGGGAGCAGCTTCTTCCGTCTTAGGCTCTTCCTTCTTTTCTTCGGGTTGTGCAGCAGGTTTTACAGTCGCTTTCGCACCCTTTTTCGCGCCCTTGTAGCCGCTCTTGGAGGTAGAAGCCGCTTGCGCCGCCATTGCTTTTTGCATAGGAAGGCAAAGCGCGGGAGCGTAAATCATACCCATAAACGCCGCAATAGCGATGCCGATGAATGCGCTAAGCGCAAACCAAGCGCCCGATACGCCTGCGGGGATAGCAACCAACAAGATGGCTACGCCGAGAATTGCCGAGAAGATTGCAATTTCCTTTACCGCGATGGAAGATACAACAAGCTCTTCCGCGTCCTTATCCGCATTTTCTTTTGCCTCGGCACGAAGCTTGTTGAGGGTGAAAAGTACGGTGATTGCCGCCGCGAGACCGCTGCCCATGATCGCATACACAACGGACGTGGTTGCAGGGATACGCGCCAAAATAACGATTGCGCCCGTGAGGAGCATAGCCGCCGCTACGGAAACGCCCGCAACGATACCTCTGCGCCAATTATAACGGATTGCCGCATAAGCGAATGCAAGCACTGCAAGCACTACGCCCGCGATTGCCGCGCGAACAACAAAGCCTTCCGCAAGGTTGACAACAACCTTTTCGGTGGTTACCACAACGGTAACGGAATAGTCGTCCGTCCATTGCGCCAAGTCCGCGGTAAGGTCTGCCACTGCCTTGTCCAAGTTTGCGTTTTCTTTGAAAGCATATACGAACACGCCGTCGTTGCCGCCGTTGTCGCCCGTCCAAGAATAGAGGCTTCCGTCGAATGCGTCGTCGCAAAGGTCTTTGATTTCCTCTCTAACCGCTTGGTCTTTATAAAGAACGGGGTCAACGGTTACCGTTACTTGTTTGCCGTCGGTTACCAAACCGTTAAAGCCGAAGAAAATACCGATTACGGTAGCCGCAATCAAAAGCCCTACGAGGATACCGGAAAGGAAGGACCATTTCTTTACTAATTTTTTAAGGAACTTACTCATCGTCGTCATCCTCCCTTACAAAACGGAAATATTTATATTTATTTTTGGATGCGGACAAGAAGATGAAGTTGATTAAGCGCGCCCAAGCGAGGTTGATAAACGCCGCCGCAATGACGCAGATAAGCGCTTGGAATGCAAATGCTTGCAAGCCTGCCGAACCGATAATCAATGCGAGGGACGCAAGTACGAGCACCGCATATACGTCAACGACGTTCCAAATCGTCTTTTTATAGCCGCCCTTTACGGAAGATTCTACCGTCTTGCCGAGGTTGAATTCCGCCTTGATTGCACTGTAAATATGCATTTGGAATACGTTGGTAAGCACGAGCCCTAACAAATAGATGAGGAAGGAACCGAGCGTAACCACGAACACACCCTTGGTGATGAATGCGAAGCAAAGGGAGGTGATGATGAAGTAGCTAACCGACGCATACGCGTTTACCACACCGAATCTACCGAACTTCACAATGCCAAATACAACGAGGCCGATCATAACCAAAAGGGTTGCGCCGAATGCGAAATACAAGGAATTATTGTTGTATTTAGGCGCGAATGCGTGAATGTCGCCACGCGTGAACGTAACGTCGTAACCGCCGTTTTCGTATGCCGATTTCAACATAATAGCCAACGTTTCCGCGTTGTGCTTGTCCGCGTCTTCACCGAACGTGTATTTGATTACGTCGCCGTCGAAATGGTTGGAATTGAGCGGCATCTTATAGTCGCCAACACACAAGTCAAGCGTCGCAGACGTGCTCGACGTAGAAGAACCCTTGAAGGTGTTGAGCATTTGAATGCCCTTGCCCGTAAGCTTGATTTCGATATACACGTAGTTGTATTGCGATTTTACCGCAATGCTCTTGATGATATCCTTGATCGTAACGTTTTCGTCCTTCATTTCCTCTACGGGCGAACCGTCCGTTTGGAATACCATTTTGTCCGTCAAAAGGAAACAGTTAAAGGCAAGCTCTGCACTTGCTTTCGCCGTAGGATATTGCGAGATTTCCGAAGTGATGACTTGCGAAGCGGGGATTTCGATACGCAACGCATAGTCGTCTACGCACGCCACGAGATAATCTTCATAGCCCTTCGCCGCATAACGCACAGCAATTTCCTTGGTTGCCGCCGCAAACGCCGTCTTAAAGGATTCCTTAATGGAATACTTTACTTCGCTGCCGTCCTCTTTCTTGCCGACAAGCGTACCGTTTACGTCTTCTTCCAAAACGCCGTCTTTCGCGTCCGTGCTCAAATACAAACCGTTATACTTCACGTATTTTGCTTCTTCTTTTGCAAGCTCTTCGCCCGTCAAAAATTGAACGTTGGTTTGATATTCCGAAGCGGAAATAACGCCGTTGGGGTAATAATACGTGCTGTATCCGCCGCCTACGTAATAAACGCCGGAGTCGCCCTTTCTTGCAACGGGAACCATTTCTTTCTTTTCCCAATCCCAAGCGTACACGTTACCGCCAAGATCTACACCCAAGTCGAACTGCATCACTGCGGGGTTCCAAATATCCAAGCTACCAACGTAGATTGTAGGGAACGCCGACAATATACACAATGCGACCATTACGATGGTAATGAGAATCATAAGTACCACCGATTTCTTCTTGCCCATTGAATTAGCCTCCTAATAATCTTTCGGATATCGCAATCCGAAGACTAAAATAATAATACTTTTTTATTATACCTTATTTTTAATAAGCCCGTCAAGTTATAACGGGGATTATCCATAAATTTTTACAACTTTTTTGCGGATTTTTTTGTAAATTGACTACGTCAATAAATGATTCGACGGCTTTGCCGTCATAAATTGGCTATGCCATGCATCGAAAAGCTTGCGCTTTTCATGAATCGACGACTGCGTCGGCTTTATCGCTAACTTGAAGTTTGACACAGTCTTACCGCTTGCCGTCCGCTCTTTATGCA
>JAFTMQ010000175.1 GCA_017452305.1 Clostridia bacterium
GCGGTTGGGCATTATTTTGACGGCGGACGATCGGGGCAGAGTGTACCCTGCAAGCCGCCAAGCCTCATCCCTCACCGACGGACTGCGCTTTTATATCCAACACAAGGGGATAAAGACGAACACGGGCAGTCTTGTTACGGGCATTGAAAAGAGGAAGGACGGATTTTCCATTCGATATAAAACGGAAGGTAACCAAAATAGCCGCTACGACAACGCCGATTTCGTGATTTTATGCGCGGGTGGCAACGCGGCGAAAAATTTTGGCACGGACGGCTCGGGCTATGCCTTGGCAAAGGCGTTTGGGCACACCCTCACCCCGATATATCCGTCCCTCGTCCAACTCAAAACGGACGTGACGAATATCAAGGGCTTGAAAGGTATTCGCGTCAACAACGCAAAATTGACGGCAAAAACTTCGCAAGGCGAGGTGCGCGTGCAAGGGGATATCATCTTCACGGAATACGGTATTTCGGGCGACGCGGTTTTCCGCTTGACACCCTTTATCGCAGGCGCGCATTTAGAGGGGACTCCCCTCACGATAGACTTCTTGCCCGACTTGGACGAAGCCGCCATTCGCGAGCACATCTCGCGTAAAGGAACGGAATACGCCATCGGCGCGTCCGAACAGCTTTTCGGTATCGTCAACAACCAGCTTGGCAGAATGATTATGCGCCTTGCAAACAACGCTTGCGACAAGGCGGCGGCGCTTGTTAAGGCATTCCCTCTGCGCGTTGCGGGCAGCTTGGGCTTTGATTACGCACAAGTCACCAAAGGGGGAATTCCCCTTTCGGAAACGGACGAAAATTTGCAAAGCCGCTTGGTGGAAGGCTTGTATTTCGCCGGCGAGATTTTAGACGTAGACGGCGAGTGCGGTGGTTATAATTTGCAATGGGCGTACTCGTCCGCGCAGGTGGTTGCAAACGCCGTTTGCAACAAGATAAATTGTAAATGACGGGGGCAGGTATGCGTTTACTCACGATTTCCGACGTAAAATTACCCGTCGGCACAGACGAAAAACAGCTTCTTGCCATCGCGCGGAAAAGGCTCGGCGCAACCCCTGCGCATTTTGCCATCAAGAAGAAATCCTTGGACGCGCGCGATAAAAACAATATCCGCTATATCTACACGATAGAATGCGCCGACGCGCCCCAACCCAAACCGCAATTTTCCTACGCACAGCTGCCCAAAGCCAAACAGCCCAAGGAAAAGGTGCTTATCGTTGGCGGCGGCCCTGCGGGTTTGTTTTGCGCCATTCGCTTAATTGCTCGTGGCATACAGCCCATTCTTATCGAACGCGGCGGAAGCGTCGAGGAGCGCGAGAAAAAAATCAACGCCTTTTTCACCACCAAGCTTTTGGATACGCAGACGAATATCCAATTCGGCGAAGGGGGTGCAGGTACGTTTTCGGACGGAAAGCTCAACACCCAAACGCACAGCCCGCTCAATAAAGAGGTGCTTGCCACCTTCGTCCGCTTTGGCGCGCCCGAAGAAATTTTGTATTTATCCAAGCCGCATATCGGCAGTGACAATTTGAAAAAGGTTGTCAAAAATATGCGCGAATATATCTTAGCGAACGGCGGCGAGGTACGGTTTAACACCCGCTTGGACGATATTATCGTGCAGGACGGAAAACTCACCCACGCCGTTATTTGCAAACTCAACGCGTACACGGTAGGGGGGAACGGCGAAAAAGTTTCGTCAAACCCCGAAAAAATTCCCGTTTCCGCGCTTATTCTCGCCATTGGGCACAGCGCGAGGGATACCTTTGAGAAATTGCTTAATAAAGGGGTGGCGATGCACGCCAAAAACTTTGCCGTCGGCGTGCGTATCGAGCATTTGCAAAGCAAAATCGGTATGGCGCAATACGGAAAGGCTTATACGCAGTTACCCCCTGCCGATTATAAGCTGGTTTCTCACGCAAAGGATAGGGCGGCGTTTACTTTTTGTATGTGCCCGGGCGGTTACGTCATGCCCTCGGCAAGTGAAGAGGGCGGCGTGGTCACCAACGGCATGAGCAACTATGCCCGCGACGGCGAAAATGCCAACAGCGCGCTCATCGTGCAGGTTACGCAAGCCGATTTTGGCACGGACGCACCACTTGGCGGTGTGGAATTTCAACGCAAATTAGAGCGCGCGGCTTACCGTGCGGGTGGGGAAAGCTATGCGGCGCCCGCCCAACTTGTCGGCGATTTTATGCAAAACAGAACAAGCACCCGCTTTGGCGAGGTGCAACCTACCTACGCGGCGGGTACGGCGTTTGCCAACCTGCACGAGGTTCTTCCGCAAGCGGTGACGGAAACCCTGCAATTTGCCTTGACGGACATGGACAAAAAACTTCGAGGCTTCGCGGCGAGCGAGGCGATTTTGACGGCGGTGGAAAGTAGAACAAGCTCCCCCGTCCGTATCGAGCGGGACGAAAGCTTGCAGTCGGTTACCGTCAAGGGCTTGTATCCCTGCGGCGAGGGTGCGGGCTACGCGGGCGGTATCACGTCCTCGGCGGCGGATGGATTGCGCGTTGCGGAAGCTCTCTTCACACACTTGGGCGGAAAGGACGATAGTAATTAACACTTTTTGTTAATTTCTATAATATTCACCAAATTATCACATAGTTTTCACAATACTATCACAAAACGAAACTAAAATAAAAGGTGCGAAAGAAGAAAAGAGCTTTTGTGTAAGGTGGATAATCCGCTTACGATAGGCGGCAAAGGGAAGAGCGGGAAAGTTTTTCCTATTGCGGAAAGCGGGTTGTTACGATAATGAAAACCGACTATACTAACTTTTTTCATATTCTCTCACTAAATGGTATGCGGCACGCGTTTTTCGCGTGCCGCATATCGTTTTTATAAGTGTTTCATCGTTATTTACACGTTTTCGTGATAGAGCAAAGCTTGATTTTTTTGCTTTCTTCCACGGGCGCGGGTTGTGCGTCCACGTATCTATGGGTGATAATAGCCACGCGCGTCGTTTCTTCCGCAGGCGCGGGGGTAGCTTCTTCGCTTGCGCATTCCGCAGGACATTCCGCGCACGTATCGCAAGTAGGGCATACGGACGCAACCTTTTGCGTTTGGCTCGCAACTTCGCTTGCCGTCGCGCCCACGCAAACCGCCTTGATTGCCTTGTAATAAATCTCGCTCATACGTTCAATTTGCGCAAAGGTAACGTATTCGTTGGCTTGGTGAATGGTCGCCTCATCGCCCATCATTTCGGGACCGAACGCACAGCCGCACTTCAACGCTCTTGCGTACGTGCCGCCGCCAATTGCGATAGGCGTTGCGCTGTCGCCCGTCACCTCGTTATATACGGCGGTCAAGGTAGAAATCAATTCGCCGTTGGGGTCATTGTAAAGGGGTGCTTGATAATTTTCAATCACGTATTCTAAGCCGAAACTATCCAACTTCGCCGTCACCGCTTCCAAGGGGAGGGTAGCAGGGAAACGAATGTCCGTCGTAATCTTCAACACGCCGTTTTTAAATTCCGCAACGTCGGGGGATATCGTCAACTTGCCCGTCTCGTCTTCAAGCGTCTTCAAGCCTGCAACATCGTCGAATAAGCATTCGTAAACGCGTTGAATTTCCGCGTTGTTTTGGGAAAGGAAGCGGAGCAAGGCTTGCAAAGCGTTTGCGCCCATTTGCGGCGTAGAGCCGTGCGCCGACTTGCCTTCTACGCGCAAAATATTCGTCGTGTTATCGTAGGAAAGACGGGTGCCGGCTATGGGATTTTCATATCCAACCAATCCTTCGGCGGTCTTTCTCGTCAAAATTGCAGTGGCGTTGTCGCACACCATATTCACCCTTTCACCTGCGTTCAACGCGGACATGGGTGCCTCGTTGATAGGACAAAGCACGGAAAAATGCAAAATACCCTTTTCGGCGTAGATTACGGGGAAGTCCGCGTCGGGCGTAAAACCTTCCTCGGGCATTTGCGCGACCTTGTTGTAATGCTCGATGCACTTCCAACCCGCTTCCTCGTTGCAGCCGACGATAAGCTTAATTTTTCTCGACGGCGTAATGCCCTCGTCTTTCAAAGCTTTTAATGCGTACAGACAAACGATAGCGGGCGTTTTGTCATCCATCGTACCTCTGCCCCAAATCTTTTTACCGCCCACACCGCCGTCGGACACGTCGTCGTTGATGACGCCGCCAAAGGGGGGATATTTCCAACCGCTCCCTGCGGGCACAACGTCCAAGTGCGCCAAAATAGCAAATTCCTTGCCCTCGCCAAAAACCACTTCACCAACGTAGTTGTCATAGTTGTGCGCTTCAAAGCCCATGTTTGCGGCAAGGTCTAAAAAGAATTGCAAGCAGTCCGCCGCTTCTTTGCCAAACGGACAACCCTCAACCGCCTCTTTCAAAGAGGAGTCAAACTTGATAATTTCCACGGTGGAAGCTACGATATCGTTGAAATATTTTTCCATACCAATCTCCATACGCATAAATTCCGTCGCTTTGGTAAATCCAAAAGCATGGTTACACTATATATTATACACATTTTTTGCGGTTAGGTAAACAAAATAAGGGGGTATGTGTAAAAAAATAATTTTTTTACAAGCGCCGCTTTGACATTTTAATAAAAGTATGCTACAATTATCGGGATATATGTGTTCTATAAAAACGGAAACGCGCTATTTAGCGCCGCAACAAAGGAAGAAAGAGAGATTATGAACGAACAGCAAACTACGGACAAAGAGAAAAAGACGTCGCCTGCGGGGCATCGCGCTCGTATATTTAAAAAAGCGAAAAACGAACAGCTTTGCGACAGCGAGCTTTTGGAGCTCTTGCTCTTTTACGCCGTCCCCCGTCGCGACACCCGTGACGTAGCGCACGATTTGCTTTCGAGGTACGGCTCGCTCCGCGCCGTGCTTCAAGCCGGCCCTACCGCCCTTGCCGAGACGAAGGGGGTGGGGGAAAACGTCATCGCCTTTTTTTCGGCGTTGAACGAGCTTTGCAACCGTTGCCGCGAGGATTTTGCGCCGACACCCTTGATGACCAAGCCCAAATACGATGAGTTTTGGAAGTACCTCGACGGCATTTACGCGACCGTCGATTACGAGGTCGTGGACGCGTACTTTCTCGATTCCGAGTCGCGCATTTACAGCAGTTGCCGTTTGGCAAGAGGGGACGAGTGCAGCGTGCAGTTCCATCCGCCCACACTCTCGAAAATTCTTGTCGAAACGCCGCCTGCGGGGCTCGTGCTCGTGCATAACCATCCGCAAAGCGCGGCAAAGCCGTCCGACGCGGACAAGGAAATGACGGAAAAGTGCCAAATTCTTTGCAGCTTGCATAACGTAATGTTCTGCGACCACGTCATTTACGCCAAGGGGCATAGATTTAGCTACTACGATTCGGGCAATTTACAAAAAATTAGCAAGCATTATTCGATTGATAATATCGTCGGCGGAGGAAATACGCATGGCGGAAAATAAGCAAGAAGAAAACAAGATGGATAACGATACTTCAAAGCGTGTGGAACGCCGCGAGGAAAAGCCGATCCGCAACTATTTCGTCCGCTTGTTCGGTAAAATCAATTTCAAAAACGAGGAGCAATTCCTCTACTTTGGCAAGTGGGTGGTGTTTATCGCCCTGCTCATTGTCGAAATTTTGATGATTTTACAGCACGTAGAGGATTTCAAGGCGGAAAAGGGTTGGATAAACGCCATTGTTTTAATTTCGCTTGTCGTGATTTTGACGGTATCGGAAGCCTTCCAGATTTTCGCCGTACACGGCAACGCGCGGTTTATCTTTTACGCCATAGACACCGTAATGGCGTGCGGCTGTCTATTCTTTGCCTACGGCATTTATCCCTTGGTGCTGTATATCCTTATTTTGACGCAGTTTTATATCGGTGCGGAAAAATTCCGTTTTTCCGTCATCGTTTTTGGCGTGAGTATGCCCTTGTACGCCGTTATTTACGGTATGCGCGGCGACATCACCAAAATCGGCAACGAGTTTTTGGACGTGCTGTGGTACGGGCTTGGCTCAATGATTACCATCACCTTCCATTTTGTCGCCGTCCAAATCGCTTTGGCGTTTTACCGCCAATATTTGAAGCTCGACCAAACGGTGCGCGACCTCAACGAGAGTAAGCAAAAGCTACAAAAAGCCTACGAGGCGGTGGCGGAAGTTACGGCGTTGGAAGAAAGACAGCGTATCGCCAAGGAAATTCACGATACGGCGGGGCATTCGATCACCACCGTCATTATGCAAACGGAAGCGGCAAAGCGCATCATTGACAGCAATCCCGAGGAAGCGAAAGCCAAGCTTGTCGCGGCGAATTTGCAAGCTAAGCATGCCTTGGAGGAGCTGCGCGACAGCGTGCATTTGCTTTCGGGCAGAGCGGAAAACCAAACCTTGCAAGCCGCCCTGCAAAATATCATCAACGAATCGACGGACGGCACGGGCATTATCATTCGCTCGTCCATCGAAAACGTCCGTGTTTCCGCCAAAAAATACCGCTTTATTTGCAACAGCTTAAAAGAGGGGATTTCCAACGGTTTGCGCCACGGCGGCGCGACGGCGTTTTGGTTCGAGCTGTCGGTGGATAAGGAAATTTCCTTCCTGCTTTCGGATAACGGCGGGGGCATGTACGAGGCGAACCTCAAAAAAGGCTTTGGCTTATCGACAATGCAGGACCGCGCAAAGGCGTTGGGCGGCAACGTGGAATTTAAAACGGAAGAGGGTGAGGGCTTTGAAATTCACCTTACGCTACCCTTAGACAAGGAGGAAGATTAAACGTGGAAAAAATTAAAGTTTTGGTTGTGGACGACCAAACGGAGCTCGCGGACGAGATTGCCGAAATTTTAAAAACGGACGAGGAATTAGAGGTTGTCGGAACGGCGGCGGACGGCTTTGAAGCGCTCGAAAAAACGGCGTTAAGCCAGCCCGACGTGGTGCTTCTCGATATCCGTATGCCGAATATGAACGGCGTGGTGGCGACGCAGCGCATTAAGTCGGAATTTCCACAAGCCAAGGTGCTTATTTTGACGACCTTTGACGATAGTGATTATATCCTCAACGCCATCAACAACGGCGCGAGCGGCTACCTCTTAAAGGATATTAGCGGCGACGCGCTCATCGACGCGGTGAAAAACGCCCACGCAGGGGATACCATTCTGCCCGCGAAAATTGCCCGCCGTATTGCGGACGCGGCGAAGAACGTGGCGGCGGATAGGGAAATCCGTTTGATGCGCGCGTTTAACTTGTCCGAGCGTGAAATCGAGATTGCGTTGATGATATACGAGGGCTTTACCAACCGCCAAATTTCCGCGGCGCTCAAGCTTTCCGAGGGGACGACGAGAAATTACGTTTCCACCATTTATATCAAAATCAAATGCGAAAACCGCGCCCAAGCCATCGCGGCAATCAAAGAAGTGTTGCATTAATCGTGGGGCGCGAATACAATGTATAAGACGGTCATTTTTGATTTAGACGGAACGCTTTTGGACACCTTAGCGGATTTACACGCTTCCGTCAACGCCGCCCTTTCCGCGTTCGGCTTGCCAAGCCGTAGCTTAGACGAGGTGCGTTCCTTTGTCGGTAACGGAATCGCTAAGCTTATCGAACGCGCTATCGGCGGTGCGGCGCACCCTAATTTCGAGGGGGTGTTTTCCGCATTTAAAGGACATTACGGCGCGCATTGTAAGGATAAAACTAAGCCCTACGACGGCATTTTGCCCCTCTTGCAAAGGTTGCAATCGGCGGGGGTACAAACGGCGGTTGTTTCCAACAAAGCCGACTTTGCCGTCAAACTTTTGGCGGAAGAATATTTCCAAGGCTTGCTTTTGGACGCCGTGGGCGAAAACGAGGGGGCAGGGGTACGCAAAAAGCCCGCGCCCGATTCTCTCTTTGCCGTCATGGAAAAGTTAAATGCCAAGCAAGCGGAAACCTTGTACGTCGGGGATTCCGAGGTGGATATTCAAACGGCGCAAAATGCGGGCGTGGCTTGTGTAAGCGTAACTTGGGGCTTTAAGGACAGAGAATTTTTACTTGCAAACGGCGCAAAGCTTTTGGTGGATACGCCGTGCGAACTTGCAAAAATCTGCGGTGTTTAACTGTGGAAAAGGACTTATCAAACTTATGCTTTGGATAAAAACAAGGGGGCAGGTACGCGTTGAATATAAAAATCGGCAATACGCCGCTTATAGAACTTACCAAAGAGATCCGTGCGCAAAATGGCGTGCGGATTTTTGCTAAATTAGAAAGTGAAAACGCGGGCGGTTCGATAAAGAGCAGAGTCGCGCTTGCTATCATCAAGGACGCGGAAGAAAAGGGGTTGCTTACGGGCGGCGGCAGGGTGGTAGAAGGGACGTCGGGCAATATGGGGATAGGGCTTTCTATCGTCGCGAGGGCTATGGGCTACAAGGCGGTGATTTTTATGCCTGCCTATACGGCGAAAAGTGTGGTAGAGCGGATTAAAAACAGCGGCGGCGAAGTGGTTTTGACGGACGGAAATTTGGGTATGCAAGGGGCGGTAGAAGGTGCGAAGGCCTTTGCGGAAAATACCCCAAACTGCTTTTATGTCAATCAATTTCACAACCCCGTTTGCGCGGCGGTGCATTACCAAACGACGGGCGCGGAAATTTGGCGGCAAACGCAAGGCAGGGCGGATATCTTTGTGGCAGGCGTGGGCACGGGCGGTACGTTGACGGGCGTTGCTCGGTATTTAAAAGAAAAAAAGCCCGCCGTTAAGGCGGTGGGCGTTGAGCCTGCGCGTTCCCCGCTGTTGTCGCAGGGGTGGTGCGGCGCGCACGGAATACAAGGTATCGGCGCGAATTTTATTCCGCCCCTATTTAATAGGTCGGTGTGCGACGAGGTGCTTACAGCGACGGACGAGGAAGCGCTGCTTTGGGCGGAACGGCTTTATCAAGCGGCAGGGCTTATAGTTGGCTTATCGTCGGGCGCGGCGCTTTCGGCGTGCGTAAAGCTTGCGGCGCGGGCGGAAAACACGGGCAAAAATATCGTCACCGTTTTTCAATTTGACGGCAGCAGGTATGCGATGAATAAGAAATAGCAGGCATATAAAAAGAGCTTTGACAATTTGTCAAAGCTCTGTTTTGTTTATAAGCCTAAAATTGCGATGGATAAGCCGCAGAATAAGATGACCGAAACGGCATCGACAATCGTCGTGATAAACGGATTGGCAACGACGGCAGGGTCAAGTTTGCAAAGCTTTGCCAAGATAGGGAGCAGTGCCCCCACGAGCTTCGCCACAATGACCGTGCAGAACAGGGCGAGGGATACGACGGCGCAAACCTGCCAAGTGTAGCCTTCCATTTGCAACAGCATTCCGTCCAAAAACATGAGTTTTGCAAAGCACGCAACTGCCAAGGTCAAGCCGAGCAAAATAGAGGCGCGAAGCTCTTTCCAAATGACTCGCCACACGTCGCGCGGTTCTACTTCGCCGAGGGAAAGGGCGCGGATGACGGTAACGGACGCTTGCGAGCCGGAGTTACCGCCCGTACCCATAATCATGGGTACGCAAGCGACGAGGCAGGGGATTAAAATCTGCTCGAAATGGTTTAAGATAAGCCCCGTAAACGTCGAGCCGAGCATGAGGATTAACAGCCACAAAATTCGCGTTTTCCAAAGCGTGCCAACCCCCGTTTTCAAGTAGGGTTTATCCGTCGGTGCCATAGCCGCCATTTTGGCGATATCCTCGGTGTTTTCTTCTTGCAAGACGTCGATAGCGTCGTCGATGGTGACGATACCGACAAGCCGCATTTCCCTATCGACGATAGGCAACGCCAAAAAGCCGTAGTCGGAAATCTTGTTTGCAACCTCTTCCTTATCGTCCTCGGTGTAGGCGTAAATGACGTTTTCTTCCATGATATCGGAAACGAGCGCCGTCTTTTGCGCCAACATCAAATCCTTTGCCGTTACAAGGCCGAGAATTTTATTCTTCTCGTCCACGACGTAGCAGGTATAGATGGTTTCCTTGTCGATTGCGGTGCGGCGGATACGCTCGAACGCGTCGTCAACCGTCATCGTGGGGCGCAGGGAAACGAACTCTATCGTCATAATGCTGCCCGCGCTGTCCTTGGGGTATTTCAAAATTTGGTTGATGTATGCCCGAGTTTCGGCGTCGCTTTGCGCCAAAACGCGCTTGACAACGCTTGCAGGCATTTCCTCAATGAGGTCAACGGTATCGTCCAAAAACAGCTCGTCAAGGACGGCTTTCAATTCTCTATCGTTCAATTTGTGAATGAGCTTTTGCTGTACGTCGCTGTCCATTTCGACAAAGGTTTCCGCCGCTAAATCCTTGGGAAGAATACGGAATAAAACGAGCAAATCCGCGTCCTTTTCCGTCCCCTCGAAAACCTCGGCAAGGTCGATGGCGTTCATATCGGCAAGCAAGGGCTTTAACACGGCGTAGTTGCGCTCTTCAAGTAGCTTTAAGATATCCTCTACCTCGGCAATACGTCTTACGATTTCCTGCGGCATATCCTCGATAATTTCCACGGTATCGTCCACGGAAATTTCGTCCATGACCTTTTCAAGCTCGTCGACGCGGAGCCCGCCGATAATTTTTTCCTGCAAATCGCTTTCTAACAGCAAAAGCGCGTCGGCAAGCTGTTCACTATCCAACGCACGGCAAAAGGGTAGAAGATGCATTTCTTCTACTTCGTTGATGCGTGCGGCAAGCTGTTCGCTCTCGCATTTTTCTACGAGCGCTGCCGCAGCTTGATAATTTTGAGCTTCAAGCAGCTCTAATAATTCTTTTTCCATAATACTCTACCTCTTAGTTTTTTGACGGAAACCTTAGGTAGCGTATACTCGTAATATAATTACCGTTTCAACCCCAAGAAGAAAGGGGACAAAGACGGCGCATTACTTAGCGGGTCTACGCTTGGGTGATAGTCTGCTGTCATAATAAAAACCTTTCCTCCTTTGGTTATTTTTTAGAAACGTGTATATGCTTTGTAATAGTATTATAAGCAAAAATCAATCATTGTCGTCCTTGCGTTTTTTTAAGATGAGTATATCGACAAGGATACAAATGACCACTGTGCCCAAAATAAGGTAAGCAAGGCGGAAAATCGCGTCGTTGTTAGAGACGAGACTGCCGTAGGTGATATCCTCGGGAATGGGCGTCGTTGCGCTAAAATCGGTGACGTAAGCCTTGGGAATAAAGCCCGTTTGATACGCGCCGTTTTCGTCCACGTAAGCCACGTGATAATAGGGGTGGTCGAGTTTATCAATCTCACCAAGCAAGACAACCTGCGCGTCCGCAGTCAATCTCGCCGCGGTGAGAAGGGGGTTCAAGTAGGGGAATTTGTAGAGGGAGACCGCGTTGGTCAAATAGCCGATTTTTTCGCTTTCGTAATCGGAGCGGTACTCGTCGGCGGGAAGCTCGCTACACTGCGTTTTGAGGACGAGGCAGGTTTGATATTCGTGCGTCTCTTCGTTGAAAATCGCAAGGGCGTTATGCTTGTCCGTTTCCCCGATTTTTAAGGCGGTGAAGGGGGTAGCCCTGCGCTCATAGGAAAGGTAGGGGAACGCCTCTGCGCCCTCTAAGGCATTGATGTCGAAATAGACGGTCAAGGCGTCGGGTTGCGTTTGCACAACGGAAAAGGTTGCGCTTTCCTTGGCGAAAATGCTCTCGTCCGCGCCGTTTACCGCAATCGTTTTGACGGTGGGCAAGTCCAAAAGAGAGGTTTGCGCCATATAATTTTCGGCGTATAAAACGTAGGTTTTATTTTCCTCGATGCCGAAGGTGAACGCCGTCACCGTCGTTTGGGTGGATTTGGTATAGACGAGCGGCTCGTTCAAAGCGTAGGGGGTGGGCGTTTCGCCGTCAAGCTTATAAAGCTTGCCCTCGATGAGCGCATACAGATTGCCCTCGTAATCGACGGAAATTTTCGTTGCGTTTTGGGGTAAATTGCCATACACCTCTTCGCCGTCCTCGTATTCGGAAAGGAACTGCGCTTCGGTGTAGCGATGAATTTTTGCGCCGCTTGCGACGTACAAGTTTCCGTAAGCGTCGGCAGTCAAAAGAGTGGGGATACGGGTGGCGGCGCGTTTGGTTTCCGCGTATTGCCATTCGCCGTTTTCGTCCGTGGAGATAAGGTAATGCGAGTAGTTGTCCAAAGCCAAATAATACTTGCCATATACGCTTGCCGCGCCGATGATATTGCCGATAAAATCGTCAAATTCCGCAAGCTTTGCGCCGTACGTTTCCGCTTGCAGGCTGTACAAAATCGCTTGGTCTTGGGTGGTGACGAGCAGGGTGTTTCCGTCGGAAACAAGCCGATTAGCCGTCAAGACGTTTTCGATAGGGGTTTGGAACTCGCCCGTTTTGGTGTCGAGCACGGAAATACGTTGGTTGCCGTTGTCGGCGATAAGGAGCAAGTTGTCCGCAAGGTACACGTCCGCCGCCGTGTTGATACGGTTGATGGACGAAGAGCGGTTGCCGATTTCTCGGTCGGTAAAGGCTTGGTCGATTACGCTAAATTCACGTACCGAATTGCCGTCCACGGCATACACCGCGCCGCCGAATACGGTGAGGGCGGAGAAATTGCCAACCGTCTTATTGAGGGGGACAAGCGAGCTTTCGTTGATGATGCTCGTCTTTCCAAGCTCCGCCAAATCGTAAGCGTAGAAGGTAGCGGGATCGTTCGTGCTTGTACAGCAGAATATTCCGTCCACGATACGGATAGAGGAAAACGCCGAGAAGTTGTCGAAGACGGCGACGGTGGACGAGCTTTCTTGTCCGTCCTGCGCTTGCAAATCAATTTTGCGCAGGTTGTTGCTTGACGTGTAGTACAATTCGTTTTCGTACACGGTGAGCGTCGGCTTGCCCGAGAGGTCGCTCTTCAAGGTTTTGGCGTGGGTGACGTCAATATCGTGGACGAGCAAATCCAACTGCGAGAGCTGTGTGGTGGACGCTTTCGTGTCCGTGTAATACAGCATATTATCGTGCAGATAGAAGGTGGTGCAAGGGAAAAGGGTGTTTTTGACGGTGGGCGTAGGCCCGTCCAAGCTGTCCGGCGCGAGGATATAAAGATAGGTCGCGTCGAGGAAGTACAAATTGCCCACCTCGTCAAATTGCAATTTCGTGACGTTGTTTTTTAAGGGGTCGGCGTTTACGCTGTGGACGTATTCCCGATATACCCCGTCGGCTTGGTCGTAGACGTAGATGATATTTCCGTCCGCTATCGCCGTATAATCCTCGTTGACGGCAACGTCGGTGGGGGCGTTGAGGTCGAGATATTGATTATAGGCATTGGGCAAAAAGAGGTGGGTGGCGGGGGTAGGCTCGAGGGCGTTTGCCGTCACCGATTTTTGCGTAAGGGAAAGCGCCGCGCCCGTAATCGAGCACGCTGCCAAGGAAAGGATACAAATCATTGTCGTCTTAAACTTCTTCATACGGAATTATTATAACATGCTTTTTATAAAAAAGCAAGGGGTGAGAAGAAGTTTTTAAAAAAATGCTAACTGGGAAA
>JAFTMQ010000176.1 GCA_017452305.1 Clostridia bacterium
CATTGACAAATATACCTCCCGCACCGCAATGCAGGGCAATGCCCTCTTCCGTTTTTATGCCCACTTCTTACGCTTCCACTCTGCCTTGGAAATTTTTGAGCGTAAGCGTTAAAATATTTTTTAAAACCATCGGTTGCAAGCCCGTTGTATAGCTGTTGATAAGTACGAACAACGGATTGTCGCAAAGCACCTCGGAACAAAGCTCTACAAATTTGTATAAATCGTTTTCAATCTTCCACATTTCGCCGTTAGGGCCTCTGCCGTAGGAAGGCGGATCCATAATGATGGCGTCGTATTTATTACCGCGGCGGATTTCGCGTTGAACGAACTTCAAGCAATCGTCCACGATATAGCGAATGCCCGTATCAATACCCGAAAGGCGTGCGTTTTCGCCCGCTCTTTCCACCATACCTTTCGCCGCGTCCACGTGCGTTACTTGCGCACCTGCCTTGGCGCAAGCGACCGTAGCGCCGCCCGTATAAGCAAACAAATTAAGTACCTTTATCGGTCTGCCTGCATTTTTAATGAGGCTCGTCATATACTCCCAATTCACCGCTTGCTCGGGGAAAAGACCGGTGTGCTTAAAGCCCATAGGCTTGATTTTAAAACGGATATCGAGCGCGTCGTAGCTAATATTCCACTCGTCGGGGATGGGTTTTAAAATCTTCCAACCGCCGCCGCCCTTTTCGCTACGCTTATAATACGCGTTGAGCTTGGGATAAGCGAAGAGGTCCGTCTGCGCCGACCAAATAACCTGCGGATCGGGACGGAGCAAATACACGTCCTTCCAACGCTCTAATTTATATCCGTCGCCCGTGGCGATAATCGAATAATCCTTCCAATTTTGTGAAATTTTCATAATCGTTCCTTGCAAATTTTTCCCTCGCACGTCCGCGTGAGGACATAATACGACAATTATGCGAATATATTATACAGCAAAATTTTTTACTTGTAAAGTATTTTTTCCGCCTAACGAAAAAAAGAACGCCTTATCAAGCGTTCTTTTTGTTTTTTAATACGTATTTTGCGCGATAAATTAGCCCAGAAGTTCGGAAATAACGTCCAACACCTTATCGTGGCAACCACCGCAGCCCGTAGAGCAATGGGTGACCATTTGCACCTTTTCAAATTGCTTTTCTACGTCGCCGAATTGTTGACCTTCGTGCAAAGCCTTTTCGATATCCGCAACGGATACTTGCATACAGTTACAAATCATAATATTTTCCATAACGTTCTCCCTTCTTTTGCCCACGTTGTTGGGCGTTTGCTTTTATATATTATATAGTATAATCGCGCGCGTGTCAAGGATTTTTTTAATTTTTTCCAACAAAAATTTTGCCCCGATATTATAGAGTGAGCATAGAAGCGTGCTCCCGCAAGTCCCCGTTTTCATACAACAAGGTCTTCACCTCGTACTTACCAAAGGACAAGGAAATCGACTTATCAAACACTGTACAGTCACACACCACGCCGTCCTTATTATTGTTGACAAGGCGTACCATGTACGTGTTCACGCCCACTTTTCGGAAAGCGGAAAGGGAAATATCTTGTGCGGAAATACGCACGGGGCTTTCCTCTTTTTTCACGCCGTTACCGTGAGGATAGAAGTTGAGCGCGTACGGCTTTTGCGTAAATGCCGTCGCCTTCTTTTCCAGCTCGCTTTCCTTACATACTTCTAAACGGAAAGTATATTCATGCCTGCCCAAATCAATATAGCGGTTAAACCTTGTTTCGTCGATAATCGGCAAATCGCCTACGGGATGCGCGCAGTAAACGGAACCGTTTAACAAATTTAGATAAAGCTTTCCGTTCTCCACAGAGCAACCGTACGTGCCGTCCTTAAATACGGCAAGCACCTTTCCGTCCTTTTCGATACCGACAAAGCGTTGCGAACATTCTTCCGTTTCCCGCCCGTATTCCTGCGTACCAAATGCCGTTTGACCGATAAATCTGCCAAGTTCTTGCACGGGAATTTCCAACTTCAAGCCCTTGCCCCCGTCGTTCCAATATACGTTTACAGTTACATCCACGTAGTCGAAATCCTTGTAGAAGGTATATGCCACGCGAATATCGGACTTGCCCGTATCGTAAATACTTTCCACGGACGTGAGTAGGTCGCCGCGCTCGATGACGCGCACTGCCGTTTTTGCGGCGGGTTTACGATAATTACTGCCCACCTTTTTCATATTCCACCCCCAAGGATCGGGGTTATCGTCAAAGACAACGGGGGTGAATGCACTGCCGCTTAAATACTCTTTTCCCCCTACCATGTACGAGTTTAACGCCCCGTCCGTGGGATTAAACCCGACTTTGGTTTGGTTTGCGTTGGTCAATTCCTTGGGCGAAGTTTTGTCAATATAGACGCGTTTTCCCCTGCGCACTTCCACGTCAAAACGGGTGAGCGACAACGGATTTAACGTCGTCTTTACCGCAAGGCGCTCACTCTTATCCAAATTGACGCAAGAGGATTCCTTTATTTTTTGGTAAGGCACAATTTCCTCACCGTTCTTTCTTATCGTAAATTCGTACCCTTCCGTTTCGGAAACGATAGGCGTTTGCAAATAGAATTCCGCATTGAAAATTTGTTCTTCCGCGTGGGGATTAGGGTTGTAGACAAAGATGGGATATTCGCCCGGCTTTGCCTTTTCGTAGCCGCCGCAAAGTGCCATAAACGCCTTGGTGAATTGCTTATCCAAAAGCTCTAATGCGTATTCCGCTTTTTGCAAGCTGCTCTTTTCCCCTTCGATAATGCAAGTACCCGACAATACGTCGTGGAATTGTATTGCAGCCAAAGTCTTTTGCGCCTCGGCAAAAGCCGACAAATCGTAGGTGTAAGCGCCCTCTTTATCCGCATAAGCGCAAAGCTTTTCTGTTCGCAAAAGCTTGTTTTCAAGCTCCGCATATTTATGCTTGATGCGCGCGATAGAGGTGTAGCACTTAATCAAACAAGGCTGTAAAGCCGCGTCGTATTCCACGTCGGGCATCACCTTGTTAAAAAACGCCTCGGGGGTGCTGTGGAATACGCAAACGCCGTTGTTTTTTTGCTCCTCTACAAAGCCCTTAATGTCCGTCAAATCTTTCCTCGACGCGCCGCCGCCGTGGTTACCTACGCCCCAAAGCACAAAAGCGATATCTTCCTTTTCCCAAGGCTGCATTTTGCGCTTGATGGCGTTGACTGCGTTGCCGAGCTCCGAGCAATAAATACTTTCGTCTTGGAAACGAGCCGCCTTCACCTCGCTACCGTCAAAGCCAAGCCACTTAAACACCATTTTCGGCAGGTCTAAAAGCTCCACCATAGGACGGCAGAAGATATACCCTTCGTAGCCGCATTTATTTAAGATTTGCACCAAACCCTGTGTGTGGCCAAATGAATCGAAATTCACCGCCACCGTAGGTCTTTGATTAAATTTTTCTTTAAAATACGTCAAGCCGCTTTCGATTTGGCGCACAAAACCCTCGCCGCTTGGAATATTGCAGTCGGGCTGTACGTACCAACCGCCCATGATATGCCACTTGCCCGCCTTTACAAGCGCTTGAATACGTGCAAAAAGCGCGGGGTCGTATTCCTCGATATATTCGTACAAAAGCGCCTCATTATGGCAAAATATGTAATCGTATTCGTCCGCAAGGTCGCATGCTGAATAAAAGGTTGCCAACGCCGCCGTCGCACCCTCGTTCCAATCCCATTGCCAAACGGGGTCCAAGTGTGCGTTGCATATCAAATGTAGTTCTTTCATATTATTCTCACCACTCCTAATTTATACGAATGATTTTGTTCCTTTCACTTTATTAAAGTGAAAAACACTACAAATGTATTATACCCCCTCTTTCTTCTTTCGTCAATACCTACAACACAAAAAATGTATATGGTTATTTTACTTTTTGCTTGCGCGTCTATGCTATTTTTACATTTTGCGCTATGTTATTTTACTTTCAACGCGTACATGGTATTCCCTTTTTTATATTTATGCAAAAATTAAGGGCCTGCCTTTCGGCAAGCCCTTTCAGGACAACTGATTTTATTCAGTTAGATTTAGTTATTACTCAGCGTCCGTATAGGTTACTTCGCTCGAAACGTAAGTAATCATACCTTGCGCAACAAAGTTACCGATGTCGTACTTAATTGCCGTAGCGCAGTAAATCGACAATTCGTAAACTTGACCAGCCTTTAACGAAGTTACGGTATTGCCTGCTTCGTCCGTGATGCTTACCGTCATTGCAGACGAGCCGGAAAGCGTAATACTTCCGTTTGCAGGACAAGTACCGTTGTTATCCGAATATGCCCAAGCATAGAACAACATACCCGTAGAAGTAAAGTCTTGAGAAAGCGCAAATCTAATCTTTGCTACTTTGCCCGCTTCGCTTGCTATCTTAATAAGCCAAGCAGGTCTGGTCTTACCACTTGTAGGTTGCGCATCGCCCCAAACGTTGGATACGGTTTCGGTTTCCAATTGCTTTACAACCTCGTTGCGACCGAAGCCAAGGTCTGCATTGTTATAGGATACAGTTACCGTATTGTCCACCGAACCCGTTATAGGCGAGTTTGCTATCGAAGTAGCATACGTCTTAACACTCCTCGTTGCAAACGAAACGGTGATTGCCTTTTTGTTGATGTTTGCAAGTTGGTATCTATCTACGCCGTCTGCGTACAATTCGAGCATATAAACGGTGTTTGCCTTTAACGTATCGGTTACAACCTCGCCGTTCGTACCAAGGATACGTGCGTTTGCGGAAGGCGTAAGGGTTACGTAGAAGTTGGTAGGCCAAGCCTCGCCGTTACGGCACCATACGAAGAACAAGTTTCCTTCCGAAGAGGAGAAGTCAACGTTTAACGAGAACATAATGCTTACGTATTGTCCTACGGGCGCAAGAATGTCCGTTGCAAGATTCTGTCTTGTACCGTCCCAAACGTTACTCGTCTCCGCCGTTATCATTTGTTGTACGTATTCGCCTTCATCAAAGCCAAGTGCCGTTTCGTCACCCGCGTAAGTAGGCAAAGTACCGTTAGAACCGCCAAGCAATGCATACGGTTCTTCGGGTTCACCCGTGCCATACGCTACGTTACCGAAGTAAATCGTATTGTTGCAGTATGCGCCGATTGCAAGATAAGTTGCGCCCGGATCATACACTCTAAACGTGTATTTCTTGCCTGCTACAAGCGAGTCCACTGCAAAACCATTTTCGTCAACGATACTCGTTGTAAACACAGTGCTTGCGCCTACGTTGCTAACAGCACCATTGCCGCTTGCTGCCCAGAGATAGAAGAGGTTACTTCCGCTGAGCGCGTTTTTAAGCACGAAGTCAACGGTAATGTAATCTTGCGTGCCATTTGCCGTAATTCTTGCTCTATTTGCATAAATGCTTTCCGCCCAAATGTCGCTTTCCCCTATCAAGGTTTGTACAAACGTGCCTGCTGCAAAGCCAAGCGCCGTTTCGTCTCCAGTATATTCAGGCAACAACGCATTTGCATCACTCTGACGCAAAATATTGTTATCCGCACCGTATTCATAGCGAACGTTTGCATAGTAGATGGTCGAGTTGGGGTTACCGATTGCTACGCCGTGGAAGGCATCCGCGCCGCCAAGATATACCCAAACGGTATATTTGGTGTTCGCCGCAATCGAAGTTGCCGCATTGTTATTTTCATCGAAGACGTAAATAATTCTTGCCGCGCATTCGTTTGCCGCAATCCCCGCATTTACCTGTGCAATGATATTGGAATATCCTGCAGTTACGTTTCCGTTTCTCGTGAACCAAACGGTAAGATTAGACGCATTCGTCATCGAGAACTCGAACACCAAGAAGTCTGCCGTGCTGTCATTGCCGATGTGTGCTCTGTGACTCCAAGAATTCGTCGTTACTTGTTCAAATACGTAATCGCTATCCGCAAAGCCGATATCCGCGTTATTGCCCGTGTACTGCGCCAATTCCGTACCCGAACCGTCGGTTACAACTTCCGTAGGCTTTTCAATAGCTACGTCATTTCCATAGGTTACGTTTGCAAGATAAATCGTCGAACCCGTCTTCGCAATCTTGATTTGGTCAGCGCCGTTGATATAAATTCTCAACGTGTAGAGCGTATTCGTGCTCATCAACGTAGATACAGCATTGCCATTTGTATTGAAGACTTGAATCGTTCTATCCATAGCATTACCGCTTGCAAGTCGAATATTGCTAGGATCGATAACGTACGAAGCACCGCCATTCAAATAGTTGCCGCCGTTCAATGCATAAGCGAAGAAATATCCGTCGCCAGAAGCAATTACCAATTGAACGTCCACGTAATCATAGTTTGCCGAGTCTACACTAAACACGGCTTTGTCTTTCGAAGAGTCTGCCCCTACGTATTCATATACGCGAGAGCCTTCTGCAAAGCCAAGCGCCGTTTCGTCGCCGTCGTAAACGGTTACCGCACTTGCATTGGTGCTGTCACCCGTAATTGTTTCCACGACACCGAACGTTACGTTTGCAAAGAGCATCGTCGTGTTCGCTTGACCGATATGAACTTCCGTCAAGTTTTCTTCGCCCAAGAATACTCTCAAAATATATCTCGTGCTAACCGAGCGTCCGCCCGTTACGACGTTGCCGTTCGTATCCAAAACTTGAATCTTCGTCTTGCCTCCGCTTGTGCCCGCGTTAGGCGTATGAGGCGAGTAACCGCTGCCGTAGGTTGCGTTGCTTACGTTTTCTGCTACAAGATAGCTACCGTCAAGCATACCATCTGCATTAACTACCCATGCGAGGAAATACCAAGTGCCGCTCGTTACCACAAATTCAACGTCCATATAATCGTAGCTTGCAGAATCCACTTTGATGATGGCTCTATCATTCCAAGAACTCGTCATGTTCGCTGCAAAGACGTAATCTTCTGCTCCGAATCCGTATGCAGTTGCATCGCCCGTGTATTTGGACAAGACTTCGCCGCTGTGACCGCTATCTGCTTCACCCGTATATACAATTACGTTGTCGGGCAAAGCGATAAACTTATCGTCCGTATCTTCGTAATCGCCATAGTAGATGGTTGTGCCCTCTTGCGTATCGCCAACGAGTGCAATCGTAACTGTCGTAGAACCAGCATGGTAAATCTTGAAAGTATACTTGGTATTTGCTGCAAATTCTGTCACTGCGTTGCCGTCAGCGTCGAGAATTTCCACGTCGATAGAGTTTTGCGCTACTTTACCGTTGCTAATGAACGCTGCCGCTCCACCGTCTACCTTACTCGTCCAAATCATGAATTGGTTACCGCTGTTAAGGGGGTTGGAAAGCACGAAGTCAATCGCTACACAGTTCTTGGAACTATCCGTATAGAACTTAATAGCGTTATCATTCCACGTTTCTGCGCCCGCTGTGGATTCAAATACAAGCGTGTCTTCCGCAAAGCCAAGGCTTGTTTTGTCCCCTTCGTAAACGGGAACGGTCGAATTATTAAGGCCGTAAACAAGAGGTTGAATTGCCGTAGGAAGACTGCCGTTATGTTCCGTAACGTTTGCAACGTAAATTTCGTTTACGTCCAATGCACCGACTTGCACTTCCTTCAAACCTGCGCATGCAATACTTGCGAAATAATGCTCGCCTGCTTTGATGGAGCTAATAGCGAAGCCGTATTCGTCAAGAATGATAGCCCAATCACCGCCCTTACCCGTCGAGGCGGAAATTGTGCCGACACTAGGCGCGCCGTTTGCACCCCATACGTGGAAGATGTTAGCCGCTTCAACGTCTTCTTTTACTACAAACTCGAACGTGATATAATCTTGCGACATAGAAGCGCCGAAAATCATTCTCTTTGCCCAACCGTCGCCGTAGATATTATCAGGCGTTGCGTTTTCAAGAAGGAATACCATCGCATCTTCTGCGTAGCCGATAGCCGTTTTATCACCATCATAGAAGGAATATACGCGGTTATCGCCCACCGTTACGTTGGGAGGGGTAACCGTCGTAGGCATACCCTCGCCGTAGGTTACGTTACCAAAGTAAACGGTGTTTGCGCCCCATACGCTGATCGCAAGGCTTTCTGCGTTTGGATCGTACACTCTTAAGGTGTATCTTTCACCAGCTTTCACAGAGTTTACGCTAAATCCATGTTTATCAACAATACTTACAGTTGCGCCCGTCGGATCATCCGCATCGCTAAATACGCCCGTCTTGCTGATACTACCTGCGCCCTTTTGAGGCCAAATTTGGAACATCGTGCCAACAAAATCATTTTCCGCAACAAAGTCAACCGTGATATAATCTTGTTTCCCGTTTGCAAAGATTTTTACTCTGTTGCTCCAAATGCCGTTATCCCACGAAGAGCCATTGCCGTTTGCTACCGTCAACGTCTGAACGACGTCGCTATTATAGTAGCCAAGGGCCGTCTTATCCCCGTTGTAGGTAGGAAGCATTTCGCC
>JAFTMQ010000177.1 GCA_017452305.1 Clostridia bacterium
ATGGTGAACAATGCGCGAATAAATTGATATACGGGGCGTTTGCAATAGATGGTCTTCAAATAAATTGCCGCCAATGCCGTTTGCCAATCGTGACAATGTAAAACGTCGGGATAGAAGTTAATGAACGGCAAAATTTCCATGATACTGCGCGAGAAAAACGCAAAGCGTTCCCCATCGTCGTAATAGCCGTAGCAACCCGTGCGTTTGAAATAATATTCATTGTCAATGAAATAGAAGGTTACGCCGTCTTGTTCACAAGTGAAGATACCGCAATATTGATTGCGCCAAGAAAGCGGCACATAAATATTGCCTAGGAAGGACATTTTTCTGCGGAATTCCTGCTTAATGTCGGAATATAAAGGCAGAACGACACGAATGTCATATTTGGGATCTTTCGCCAAAGCTTGAGGCAAAGATCCGATAACGTCAGCTAAACCGCCCGTTGCGATAAAAGGTCTTGCTTCCGAAGCCGCAAATAAAATTTTACGTTTCGGCGCAATAGTGGGATCACTGCACTCGCACTTTTTCGGCGTTGCCGCGTTCGTGTCAATAATTTCTACGTTAGTTTTCGTTTTTTTAGTTGTTTTGCCCGTTGTTTCCACAATAATCCTCCTAAAATATTTTACGGAATTAGGCGACGCACGGCCCTATCTTTCGATAAGACCGTACGTCTATTTCTATGCTTAAAGTCTTGTGCCTTTTTGAATAAAGTAAGGCAATTCATTGCAACCGCTCAACGTCTTCATGTCGCTAATGACAACGTTTTTGTCGGTGATAACGCAGTTCAAGGAAGTGTTTTCGCCGATGAAGTTATCTTGCATAACAATCGAATTGCGAACAACCGCCCCTTTGCTTACCTTAACGCCGCGGAAAAGAATGGAATTTTCCACTACGCCCTCGATAACGCAACCGTCGGAAATCAAAGAATTTTTGACAACGGCATTTTCACCGTATTTGGAAGGCGCGCTGTCGCGTACTTTCGTGTAAATATTGCGTTCGCCGAAAAGCTCGTCGCGCACGTCTTTGTCCAAAAGCTCCATATTGTGCTTGAAATATGCCGCCATAGAGTCGATACCCGCATAATAGCCCTCGAAACGATAACGATAAATTTTAAGGCTGTTGAGTTGTTTTACGAGAATATCACTTTCAAAGCTGTTGAAGCCGTGTGTTACCGAATCTTCAACGATATTCAAAAGGAATTGACGGTTAATAATCATCATATTGATGAAAATATCCGCTTTTGTGCCCATAGGAACGTGCGGCGTAAGCTTCAATTCGTGGATACGTCCGTCCTCATTTGCTTCCGCCAGCATAAAGCCCGCGCGGTTGCCTACTTTACCGTAATGTGTAACGAGCGTTATATCCGCGTTCTTTTCTTCGTGATAATCGATCATCGCGGAAATATCCATTTTTGCAACGCCGTCGCAATCCGCCAAAACTACGTATTTTTCTTTTCTGCGGCTAAGGAAGCCTGCCAAAGAGCCAAGCGCTTCTAAACGCGTGGTGTATAATTTATCGTTCTTTTCGGAGAAAGGGGGCAAAAGAATAATGCCGCCGTCCTTTCTTGCCAAATCCCAATCCTTACCGCTGCCGATATGGTCGATTAAGGAGCGATAATTGTTGTTTGCCATAAGGCCTACGGTCGTAATGCCCGAATTTACCATATTCGAGAGCATAAAATCGACGATACGATATCTTCCGCCGAACGGGATAGACGCCATCGTTCTTCTACGAACGAGTTCAGGCACGTTTTCTTCGTGCATATTTGAAAAAATTATACCGATTGCAGATGCTGCCATAATCAGTCCCCTCCTTATGCCTCAATGTCCTTTTCGTGCTTTTGGCCTTCCGTTACGGACGCGCCGTCGGCAACGGTAATACCTCTACCGAGTACAACGATTTCCGCAGAATCATTCTTTTCAACGCCGACGGTTGCATTGCAGCCAATCGTAACGTTTTCATCAATGACGGAATAGCTAACCTTAGCGCCCGCTTTAATAACGCTGTTTGCAAATACGACGGCGTCTTTAACGATAGCGCCCTCTTCTACGATAACGTTACTGCCGAGTACGGAATTTTCTACCGTGCCGTAAATTTCACAGCCGAGTGCAACCATAGAGTTTTTCACTACGCCGTTTTCGCCGATAGGTACGGGGGGAGCAAGCGGATTTCTAGAATGGATTTTCCAAGCCTTATCGCTTACGTCAAATTCGGGTGCTTCACCAAGCAAGTCCATATTTGCTTGCCATAAAGAAGCCACCGTACCAACGTCCTTCCAATAGCCGTTAAATTCGTAGGCGAACATCTTTTCGCCAGCGTTTAACATAGCGGGAAGAACGTCCTTACCGAAGTCCTTGGAGGAGTTGGGATTTGCTTCGTCTGCTTCCAAATAGCTAAACAATTTTTCCGCATTGAAGATATAAATGCCCATAGATGCAAGGGTGCTCTTCGGCACTTTGGGTTTTTCCTCGAATTGATAAATGGAATTGTCGGGGTTGGTGTTTAAAATACCGAAACGGGAAGCTTCGCTTAAAGGA
>JAFTMQ010000178.1 GCA_017452305.1 Clostridia bacterium
GAAATGCCTGCAGGGCAACGGGAAGAACATACGCCGCACATCACGCAGTCAAAACTCTCTTCCGCACACTTTTCGTATTCGCCGCGCTGTGCGTATGCGATATACTGCATAACGTTGAGTTCCTGCGTGCAGCTCTTGGTGCAAGCGTTACAGCCGATACAAGCGTAAATTTCGGGATAAAGCTGCATCATGATCTGTTGCGTGGGTTTGATTTCGTTGATGTCGTATACTTGCTTTACAAGGGGGAAGAAGGGCAACGTTGCCACGTACATACCCTCTTCTACCTGCTGTTGACAAGCAAGGCAGGACTTCAATTCCTGCTGACCGTGAATACGGTAGATGGTCGCGCAAGCTCCGCAGAAGCCGTTTCTGCAACCGCAGCCGCGAACAAGCTGATAACCTGCGTATTCCATCGCTTTCATAATCGTCAAGCTTTCCGGAACTTGATAGCGTTTACCGAAAAGATATACGTTTACCATTTTTTCCATTGTCGTTTTTTCTCCTTAATACTCATTGGGGAGCTCATCCAGCTCCGTCATACGGAATACGGGGCCGTCTTTGCAAACAAATTTATCCCCTACGTTACATCTGCCGCATTTCCCTACGCCGCACTTCATACGAAGCTCTAACGTCGTGAATACGTTGGATTTGTCAAAGCCGAGCTCCAACAAGCCTGCCAACGTGAACTTGATCATGATGGGAGGGCCGCAAAGCACTGCCGTCATGTTGGGGTTCAACCCGAGCTCCTTAACGTACGCGGGAACAAAGCCTACGTGCCCGTCCCAATCGTCTTGAGGACGGTCGATCGTGAGGTATACTTCCGTGTTCGGCTCGTTTACCCATTCGTTCTGGATTTCGTCGATGTCTACAAGGTCGTCCTTACTTCTCGCGCCGTATACGATCACCACTTTGCCGTAATTTTCACGGTAATGACGAACGTAGTTGATAACGCTACGCAAAGGAGCAAGACCGATACCGCCTGCAATAAAGAGCAAATCTTTGCCCTTGAAGTCCTCTTCTACGGGGAAATTTTTGCCGTAAGGCCCACGCACAGTGATCTGCGCGCCTACTTCCAACGCGTGGATAACTTCCGTAACGCAACCGCATTTTTTGATGGAGAATTCCATATATTCTTCGTTCGTAGGCGAGGAAGTGATCGAGAACATACATTCGCCGACGCCGGGAATGGAAACCATCGCGCACTGACCGGGCATGTGCTTGAACAGCTTTTTGCCGTCCGTACCGACAACGCGGAAGGTCTTTACGTCGGGCGTATCCTTACGGATATCCGTTACAACGCCAACTTTGGGAATGAGAGTTTCGTTAATCATTTTCTTTTCCTCCCAATTCTTTGATTACTTTTACGATGTTGAGGTTCTGAGGGCATTTATTCACGCAACGTCCGCAACCTACGCAGGAATACAAACCGTCGTTCTGCGAAGGATAGTAAACGAGCTTATGCATGAATCTTTGACGGAATCTCTGCATCTGCGTCGTACGGCTGTTGCCGTGCGCCATCAACGTGAAGTCGGAGTACATACAGGAATCCCAACAACGGTAACGAAGTACGCCTTCGTTCGTTTTGAAGTCGCGGATGTCGAAGCACTGGCAGGTCGGGCACACGAAAGTACACGTACCGCAGCCCAAGCAAGCCTCGCTCAATTCCTCCCATTTCGGGTCGTTAAACAACTCGTTGAGATTTTCCGGCGTAAATCTTCCCAAATTAAGATTAGAAAACGGCAATTTGTCAATAATAGCATTGGTAGCCGCTTTCTGCGCCTCTACCGCCGCAGTATCGCTATCGGAAAGCAGATCCTTGACAAGCGCGGTCAATGCCTCGCCCTTCTCGGTGTTTGCAGGCCAGTAGAGATATTCGTCGTCCAACCAAGTGGTAACGTCGCCTTGGGGCGCGGTTGCGTCGATGCCGAACGCTTTACAGAAACAGCTTTCTTCGGGCTTGGAGCAAGCAAGCGTAACGATCGTCATCGCTTCTCTTCTCGCCTGATAGTAGGTGTCTACGGGCTCGGCAAGGAATACCTTATCCAAAACCTCAATACCCTTATAATCGCAAGCCTTTACGCCGAACATAACGAAGGTTTTGCCTTCTTCCACGTAATTTCTGCGAACGTCGATGACTTCAAGATTTTTGTTTTCCGTCTTGAACTTCATCATGTTTTCCGTCTGCGGGAAGAATGCGTTCTTGGGGGATTTTACCGTTTTCAAGGTTTCGAGGGAAACTTCTTTCCCTTCCCCCCAAACGGCGTAGTTTACTTCCCCTGCCTTTTTAATGGGAAGGAACAAGCCTTGCGTTTCCGCAATCTTTGCGTACAACTCGTTCAATCTTTCTTTTGCGATCTTAAACATTATTTCACCTCCCCGTTCAATACGTCCGTGGGCTCTGCATCCTCTTCGGTATACGAAGTAAGAGGCGTTTTACCTTCGGAGGTTTCCCCTGCTTGATATTCGCCGTACAGCGTATCGATGTCCTTGATGAACTTTCTGTTCAAGAGGTGCAAAGGAATGTTCTGGGGGCACACGCGCGAGCATTCGCCGCAGTCGGTACAACGACCTGCTAC
>JAFTMQ010000179.1 GCA_017452305.1 Clostridia bacterium
AATAAACGGCTGTAAAAACAAATTCCCATGCATAAACTCTACAAACACCTCTTCGCCAACCGAATGAATAATCGCCGTCAAAATAAAGTTGACGAGGAAGATAAAGCCCGCCACCTTTAAGGTGTGCAAGAAGGGATAGAGCAAATATTGTTTCCAAGGTCCTTCGCCGTTATGGCTTCTGCCACACGAGCAATTCGCCTCTACCTCGCGCTCTTCCAAAAATCTTTGCATGAAAATTTCGTGGGTGGTCATCGGCTCGCCGTTTGCCGTATTGGGCATTTGAACGCATACCTGCCTACGTCCTATGAGGCGCATCACCCCGTCTGTCGCGTAGCCGACCGCCACGCCGACAAGGATTTTTATCGCCACCATCGGCAGGACGTACACCGCCCCTTCGCCCGAGGAAAGCATAATGATAAACGCCTCGTCGCTCGTCGCCATAAAGATAGCAAACAGCGTGCCGAGCGTGATATATTTCTGCTCGAAAAACTTTGCCGCCATAACGGAAAAGCCGCATTGCGGTATCAAGCCCGTAGCCGAGCCGACAAGAGGGCCTAATTTACTGCCAAGCCGCCCTATCTTCTTTAAATCCGCCTTACTTTCGATCAGTTGAATGACGATATACAGCACCAAAATCCACGGCAGCATCGGCGCGGTATCCTTTAAGGCGTGCAGGAAAAACTCCCACGTATGCTCTAAAAATTCGCGCATCGCTTACGCCTCCGTCTTTTTCGCCGCGCGGCTTTGCACCGTTTCCAAGGTCGCCGCCAAGGGAATAGACGCCTTTGCCGTCAACGTCATATCCGCAAAATTCCCCAATTTAAATTGCACCAAGCCCTCGGACGCAATCATCGCCGCATTGTCCGTACAATAGCGTTTTTCGGGTAAAATCAAGGTCAAATTATGCTTGTCGCACGCCGCTTTTAAGCTCTCGCGAAGGTAGGTGTTTGCGGCTACGCCGCCGCCTGCGGTAACGACGGAAACGCCCTTTTCCTTCGCCGCTTCCACCGTCTTTTCCACAAGCACGTCCACCGCCGCTTTTTGGAAGGAAGCCGCCACGTCCGACTTGGAAAATTCCTCGCCTTTTTGCTCTTTGGTGTGGCAGTAATTGATCACCGCCGTCTTCAAACCGCTGTACGAAAAGTTGTAGCCGCCGCCACCTTTGAGCATTTTAGGCATGGGTACGACGTCCTTTCCGCCAAGCGCACATCTTTCGATATTCGGCCCGCCGGGGTATTTTAAACCCAACACGCGCGCCACTTTATCAAACGCTTCCCCTGCCGCATCGTCGAGCGTCGCGCCGAGGATTTCAAATTCCGCGTCCGATTTCGCATACAAAACCGCCGTGTGTCCGCCGCTTGCAAGCAAGGTGACAAACGGGGGGGTCAAGGTAGGCGAGTCCAAATACGCCGCCGCCAAATGTCCACGGATATGGTTGACGGCGATGAGGGGCTTATTCAATGCGTAAGCCAAGGCCTTGGCAAAGGATACGCCCACGAGCAACGCACCGAGCAAGCCTGCACCGTAGGTGACGGCGATAGCGTCGATGTCCGCATAGGTGATGCCCGCGTTTTTCACGGCGCGCTCCACCACCTCTGCGATTGCGTCCGTATGCGCGCGCGAAGCAATTTCGGGCACAACGCCGCCAAACTGCGCCTGCACCGTTGCCGACGAAGCGATTTCATCGGACAGAATTTTTCTGCCGCGAATGACCGCCGCCGCCGTTTCGTCGCACGAGGACTCAATGCCGAGGATAATCGGCTCGGATTTCGTTGTATCTACGTTTTGTAACGGATTATACATACCTTACACCTTGTAAATCGTTGTTTAAAGCGGCGGCATTCGCCGCCGCTTTGCGCTTTTTTCGTTAGGATTTCTTTAAATAGTCAATGACGAAGCCGTGCAATTCGCCGTCCATAACCGACTGCACGTCCCCTTTTTCGTAGCCCGTTCTATGGTCTTTTACGAGTGTATAAGGGCAGAAGACGTAGGAGCGGATTTGCGAACCCCACTCGATTTTCTTCACGTCCCCCTTCATGGCTTGCGCTTCTGCTTGACGCTGTTCAATCTTCTTTTCAAGCAGCTTAGAACGAAGCATCGCAAAGCACATCGCCTTGTTTTGAAGCTGGGAACGCTCGTTTTGGCACTGTACCACAATCCCCGTCGGGAAGTGGGTGATACGCACCGCGGAGGCAACCTTGTTAACGTTTTGACCGCCTGCACCGCCCGAATGGTAAATATCAATACGAATATCGTCGTCGTTGATTTCCACTTCGTCGTCGTCCTCAACCTCGGGCATAACCTCTAAGGAACAGAAGGACGTTTGACGGCGTTTATTCGCGTCGAAGGGCGAGATACGGACAAGGCGGTGTACGCCCATTTCCGCTTTCAAATACCCATACGCGTTTTCGCCCTCTACACGGAAGTCCACGCTCTTAAAGCCTGCGCCGTCGCCTGCTTCGCGGTCAAGCTCATATACCTTAAAGCCCATCTTTTCGCAATAACGGCAATACATACGGTAAAGCATAGAGCACCAATCGCAAGCTTCCGTACCGCCCGCCCCTGCATGCAGGGTAAGCATGGCGTTGTGGTTGTCGTACTGCCCTTTCAAAATGGCGCGGATACGCATATCTTCAATGTCTTTTTCCGCCGCCGAAAGCATTTCGTCCAATTCGGGAATTAAGCTTTCGTCCTCCGTTTCTTCAATGAGGTCCACAATGTCTTCCGCATCGGAAAGGGCGTTCGCCCCCTTCTCATACGCGTTGATTTTGTTGCGAATCCCCGCAATTTCCTTGCCGATCTTGGTGGAACGCTCTAAATCCTGCCAAACGTCGGGATTTTCCTGTTCCTTTTCAAGCTCCGCAAGACGGGGGCGCAAATGCTCGATATCCAAAGCGTATTCCGCCTCTTTTAAAATACCGCGCATGCCTTGAATTTTTAATCTGTAATCGTCTGCCTTAATCATACTGCTTGTTTCCTTCTGTCGGAATTATTCGTCCTTTTTGTCTTCGGGTTTAGAGGGTTGTTCGTCGGAAACGTTCGTCGCCAACACCGCAAGGTTGGGCTTCTTCGCCGCTTGCACCTTTTTCGCTGCTTCTTCCGCCGCTGCTCTCTCGTTATACATCGTCGCAAGAGACACGGGCATTTGACGACGGAAAGGTCTTGCCGCAGGCTGCGCGGGTTGCGCGGGCTGTGCATTCTGCGTAGGCGCAGCGTTTTGCGTAGGCTGTGCGGGTGCAGTTGCAGGAGCAGGTGCAGGGCGCATTTCGATCTTCATTTTCAAAAGCACGCTAATGGTCGAGCGTTGAATACGCTGAATCATCTCGTCGAACATCTCGTAGCCCTCTTGCTTATAGGAAATGACGGGATCGACTTGACCGTATGCACGAAGGCTGATACCCTTACGGAGCTGATCCATCGCGTCGATGTGGTCAATCCAATTTCTATCCACCGTCATAAGCAAAACTCTGCGTTCAAGCGCGTAGAAATCTACGCCTAACTCTTTGAGCTCTTCAATCTTGTTTTCGTATTCCTTAATCGCC
>JAFTMQ010000180.1 GCA_017452305.1 Clostridia bacterium
CATTGCACGCTTATGGCGTTGCGTGTAGGAAGAATAAATTAAACATGGAGGAATAGAGATTATGGAAAAAAATGAGGATAACGTTTGCGGGGAAACTACCCGAACGGAGGCGGTCGCGGTAGCGAATGGCGCGGTGGCGCAAGGGAAAGAGGATGTCTCGGCGGTTTTGGGGAAGTTTAAGGACGTAAACGCCCTTGCGAGCGCTTACAGTGCGTTGGAAGCGGAGTTCACAAGGCGCAGCCAACGCTTGAAGGAATTGGAAAGGCTGGCGGACAATTTGCAAGGCAACGGCGCGGCGGCGGTTGGGGCGGAAAAGCTCCGTAAGCACGCCAAAGCGAGAAGGGAAGAGGCGAAGGTTTTTGACGATTTTATCGCCTCGGTTGGTACGGCGCATACCAACGCTCTTGACGGGCAGGGCAAACCCGACGGCGGGGAAGAGGAATTGGTAGGCGGCTTGGTTGCCGAGGGGGATACTTCGGCGCTCCAAACGCAGAAGCTCGGCCTTGAAAATGAGGCAAAGGAAGGGGGCATGTATGCGTTGAAGGGGAAAAACGCCCTTACGGTGCAGTCTGAAGGCGAGGGGAATGCGGCGGAATATGACGTAGAGCCTACGCGTAGTGTAAATCCGTTTTTGAAAGAGGACGGGGTAGCGCGCGAGGAAGGAGTTGAGGGGGAAAAGGCGTTTCCCGCCGTCGCAGAACACGGGAATACGGAGTTTTCGTCGGACGAGCTTTACCGACAGGCGAGCCGTAACGAGGGTGTGAGATTGAAGATTATTGGGGAATATCTCGCCTCGATTGGAAAAACGAGCGCACCGTTGACGGCGAACGGTGTGGGTATGCCGATTACGCCGCCCTTAAAAGCGAAGAATATTGGGGACGCGGGGTTGATGGCATTGCAGTATTTTAAGCAGCCGTAAAAAGTGAGCGCGCCGCGCGCATTCGTTGCGGCGTAGCCCTAAAAAAACATAAGTAAGGAGAAATAAATATGGTAACATTGAGCAGCGCGGATAACGCATTAAAAAGTTTTTATTTGGACGCGATGACGGAATCTTTGAACACGAAGACAAATCCGTTCTTGGCGAAAATTGAACGCACGAGTAAGTACGTCACGGGCAAAGAGGTTTGTAAGACAATGCGCGTCGGCATTAACGCAGGTATTGGGGCTGGTTCGGAAACGGGGGACTTGCCTGCGGCGAGAGATCCTAAATACATTCAATTGAGAACGGGCCTTAAAAATTTGTACGGTACGATTGAAATTTCAGACAAAGCCATTCGTGCGTCCGCAAACAACGAGGGGGCGTTCGTCAACCTCGTAAACGATGAAATGGAATCGCTTATCAAGAGCGCAACCTTTAATTTTGGCAGAATGCTTTTTGGTTCTGGCAACGGTGTGCTTGGGTGCGTGAGTTTGACCTTCTCTGGCGGCATTAAGGTAACGAACGTGCAAAATTTTGCGACGGGCATGTATATCGATTTTGTTGATGCCGGAGAAGAATTTCAAAACGTGAGGGTTGAGCACGTGGATTACGAGAATGACGTGCTTTATTTTAAGGATTTAGATATTGAGGAGGATATGGTTGGCACGGGATTGGCGATTCACGGATCGCAGGATAATGAGCTTACCGGATTAGAAGCGATTTTTCATGCAGGTAAGCTTTACGGCTTGTCTAGGGAGGAATCGTATATGAACCCTTATTATTCCGAGGAATTTGGCGATTTTACCGAAGAAAAATTGGAGCAAGTGATTGACGCAATCGAAAGAAATTCGGGTGACCGCGTAAACTTTATCATTTGTTCTTGGGACGTTCGCCGCATAATTAGAAACTATTATCAAGCGCAAGTTATTCCTGTCAAGACTATGCAAATTGAAGGGGGCTTTACGGCGATTGAGGTGTTGGGTATTCCCATGGTTGTGGATAAATTCTGTCCCAAAGGTACGATGTACTTATTGAATACGGATTATTTCAAGCTTTGCCAACTTTGTGATTGGCAGTGGTTGGAAGCAGAGGACGGCAAAATTTTAAAGCAGGTACCCGGTAAGCCCGTTTATACGGCTACGCTTGTAAAATATGCGGAATTGATTTGCGAAAAGCCCTTGGCGCAAGGTAAAATTATGGGCATTGGCGAGGAGTAAGCAATCGAATAAAAATGGCGTAAAATAGCCGTTTGTGGCACCCGTGTACGCGTTGAACGTGATTTCACGGGTGCTTTTTTAAATATTTATGGGGTAAAAACCATAAAAAAGGAGGAAGAATGAAGGTTAAAGAGGTTGTTTTGGCGGCGGCGAAGCTGCTCGAGATTGATAGCGACGTAAACGCGTATGTGGAATACGGATACACGAGCGGGGAAGAGGAAACAAAAAAGTTGCTTACCTGTTTTAATATGGTAGAGAATGATTTGGCGCTCAATTACGTGCCTTTAACGGAAAAGGCGCCTTTTATCGCCAAAAATGGATGTGTTGCTTACGAGGATTTTCCGTTGGTGCCGTTGCGCGTGATTTCCGTTTCGGACGAGAAAGGAGTAAGTATGCCTTTCCAAGTATATCCTACGGAGCTTCGCGTTAGTGAGGACATAAAAAAGGTCGTTATAAACTATGCATATTTGCCCGAAGAAAAGGGTCTTTTGGACGATTCGGACTATCAAATGGGCGTGAGTGTGGCGTTGGCGTCCTACGGCGTGGCTGCGGAATATTGCGCGATGCGCGGTCTATATACAGAGGCGGCGTTTTGGGATAAAAAGTACAAGGAGAGCATTGCGAAATCATATACGCTTAAGCGCGGCGGGAAAATGCAATCACGGAAATGGGTATGACGGACGTAGTAAAATCGAAGGTGAAAACGGAAAAGGCGGTTTACGACAAGTTTTGCTTGTTTCCGACGGAAGAAAAGGAAACATTGGGGGCGACGTACAGCGTAAATTGTAGTGTGGCGGATGGTGTTTTGCAAAGAGGGATCGGTTATGAATTTTACCTTGACCGCGACGGAAATACGGTTGTTGCGGCGGACGCGGAAGGCGTGCGCGCTTACTATGCGATGCAAGCTTGGTCGGGTAAGGACGAGGCGGTATTGAAGCCTTATTATTTTGCCTGTACGGACGATGGGGAGGTTTTTCAATACGTCGATGAGCAGGGCAGGTACGAGCTGAAAGCAAATTTGGGGC
>JAFTMQ010000181.1 GCA_017452305.1 Clostridia bacterium
AGGCGGATTTCGAGCGTTTGCGCGAATATCGTGAAACGCTTTGGTTGGGCTTAGATAAAGAGGTTTACACCCGCTTATCGCCTATGGACGGTACGCCGTATATTTTGACGGTGTCCGCGGTGGGCTTGCGCGGTGCGGTTTTGCAACAAATGGCGAACGATAAGGGGGTGCTTATCGGTACGGGCTCGGCTTGTTCGTCAAATAGTAAGCTTCGTTTTAGTAAGGTTGTTTTAGGCTGCGGCTATGACGAAAAAACAGCGGACGGCGTACTTCGTATCAGTTTTTCGCAGGAAACGTCGGACGAGGAAATTCAAACGGCAATCGCTGTGCTTAATGAAATCGGCAGAGATTTAAAAAAGAGAATGAAGTAAGAGGATTATATGAAGAAAGTCATTATTATCCGTTATTCGGAAATTTATTTAAAAGGGAAAAATAGAGGCTTTTTCGAGCGCGCGTTTGAAAATAACTTAAATCGCGCCTTGCGTTCGTTTGAGCACGAAATTATCAAGCAATCTGGGCGATATATCGTACGGGAGTTTAACGAGGACGAGATTGAAGAAATCGTTGAAAAACTTAAAAAAGTGTTTGGTTTGCATACGTTAAGCATTGCGTACGAAACGAATTCGGATATGGATTCCATTTTCGAGGCGGCGAAGCTTGTTTCGCGTACAAGCGGTACGTTTAAGGTGGAATCTCATCGCGGCGATAAAAAATATCCCTTGACTTCCGTAGAAATTAGTAAAAAATTGGGCGGTATGCTCCTTGATTATGCAAAGGGCGGGCTTTCCGTGGACGTGCATAATCCTTCGTTTAGCGTGCGTGTCGATATTCGCGAAAATGGCAAGGCGCTTGTGTTTAGCGAATATATCCAAGGCGCAAACGGTATGCCCGTTGGTACGGCGGGTAAGGGCGTTTTGTTGCTTTCGGGCGGCATCGACAGTCCCGTTGCAGGCTATATGATGGCAAAACGCGGTATGAACGTCGATTGCTTGCATTTCCATAGCTATCCTTATACCAACTTGCAAGCCAAGGAAAAAGTGGTGGACTTGGCGCGTATCTTGTCCGAATATACTTGCGGAACAAAGCTTTGCACCGTTAGTGTAACGCACATCCAAGAGGCAATTCACGAAAAATGCAAGCCCGAGCTTATGATCACCCTTTTAAGAAGGTTTATGTATCGCATTGCCGAACGCCACGCAAAGCGCATCGGCGGGCAGTGCTTGATTACGGGCGAAAGCCTTGGGCAAGTGGCAAGCCAAACGATAGAGGGTATCACCTCGTCTAATTCCGTCGTGGAAGAATTGCCCGTGCTTCGTCCCTTAATCGGGTTTGATAAAAACGAGATTATCGATATATCCGTTAAAATGGGCGCGTATGAAACGTCTATCTTGCCGTTTGAAGATTGTTGTACGGTGTTCTTGCCAGACTTCCCTGCAATTCGTCCCAAGCTTGCGGATATATTGCGAGAGGAAGCAAAGCTTGACGTAGAGGGGCTTATCGAAGAAGCGTTTGCCTCAATTGAAAAAATTGAATTATAACAAACGGAGCGCGCCTACTTTAAAAGTGGGCGCGTATTATTTCTCCCACCAATCCTTTTGTGTAATTTGCTTATCCTCAACTAAAGTGGAGTTTTGTGTTGCCGTAAACACGGTTGGCAAGGCAATTTCTTTTCCGACGTTATTCTTGTAAATAGGGGTGATGGTGTAGGTGTAATATTTGTCTTTTTCGACGTGCTCATCAACAAATTGTGTGAGGAGCTCGCCCTCGTAAACAGTAGTATGCGTCGCATAATCCTTGCGAACAATTCGGTATCGATAATAGGTCGGTGAGGACGGATTTAAGGTAATTATAACCTTGTTTTCTACTACGCATACCGAAGGGGTAGGAATGGTCGGTAAAGTAAAGGAAGTGCTTGATTTTAAAGGGATTGCGTCCTTTTTGAATAGCTCGCTAAAACGGAAATCGGCAGGGGAATTATCATCTGCGCGTAACATAGTATGCGTATCATAATACATGGTTTTATCAAGCGCGATTTTCACAACGCTTTTGGGCATTGTAAACGGGGAAATAACTTCTCCGTTTTTTTGATATTCGCTATACAAAAATTCGTTTATTGCCTTTAAATCCTTGCAAGGCACACCGCCACCTGTGGTATCAATTTTTTCATTGTCGGCATTTCCGCACCAAACGGCAATGCAATCGTTCGTGGTATAAGAAAGGGCGTAGGCGTCCGTGTTTCCGTTTTTCGTTCCAACTGTCCCCGTCTTTGCGGCAATCTCAAAAGGAAGAGTTCGTAGCTTTTTCGCCGTTCCGTTTTGGGCGGTACCTTTTAGCATATCGGTCATTAAATAGGCGCTATCTTCGTTAAATACCCGCCGCGTTGTTTTTGGCTTTTTGTAAACGGTTGCGCCGTTTATTTTTATTTCTTCGATAAACCCACAAGGCTTTTTAACGCCGCCGTTGGGAAAAACGGAATATGCGGCAAGCAAATCTTTAAGCGTATATCCGTGTTGCATACCGCCTAATGCAAGTGCTAAACTCTTGTCGTTTTCTTCCACGCTTAAACCCATTTTTTGCATATAATCAACGCATTTGTCTATGCCAAGCGAGGACAGAAGCTTGACGGCAGGGATATTCAAACTCCTTTCTACGCATTCCCGTGCGCTCACGTAGCCGTGATATTTTCCGTCGTTGTTTTGCGGAATATATCCGCCGTAATCTACTTTTTCATCTAAAATGGGCGTGGCGGGCGAAATATGGTTTTCCTCTAATGCGGGCGCATAAACCAAAAGGGGCTTTATTAAGGAGGCCGGTAGGCGTCTTTCATTTCCGATGCTTGAAATTGCCGCCGTAAAACCGCCCGTTTTTGCATTGAGGGAAAGGAAAGTTTTTCCGTAGCCTTCGTCCGAGGCTCTTAAAGTTTCCATATAGCCTTGCAAATTCTTGTCCATATACGTTTGGATTTGCATATTCCCGCCGATTTTAAAATCAAATTCGTCGGCAAGCGTGGAAAGCTCGTCCATTACAAAATAAGCATAGCCTTTATTCTTTCCCGATTTTTTGGCGGAAATAGGCAAAGGCGTAGCGTTTGCAGTATGCTGTTCTTCTTCCGAAATGCTACCGTTTTCGTGCATGATACGCAGTACGCACGCCCGCCGATTTTGACATTTTTCCGCATGGCGAAAAGGGGAATAGTTGTTGGGTGACTTTATCATTCCCGCAAGCATCGCGCTCTCCGCAAGCGTTAAATCCCTTGTTTTTTTATTAAAATAAAACTCCGAAGCTGAGGCAATTCCAAAACAATTATGCCCAAAATAAATGGTGTTTAAATAGAGAGTTAAAATTTCATCTTTCGTGTACTTTTTCTCTAACTGCTTGGTCAATTTCCATTCTTGTAGTTTGCGCTTCAAGGTCTTTTCTTGGGATAAATGGGAGTTTTTGATAAGCTGTTGCGAGATGGTGGACGCGCCCTCTTTTAAGGAGCGGGATTTTAGGTTGTGTAAAAGAGCGCGCGCAATCCCTTTTCTATCAAAGCCGTCGTGATGATAAAACCGCCGATCTTCCACGTCGATAAAAGCTTGCTTTGTATGCCACGGAAGCTCGTCGGACGAAACGGCTTGGCGGTTTGCCTCTATGCCAAGCGAAATTAAGTTTTTATCCTTATCGAGTAGTGTAAGGGTGTTTTCGTTAAAGGATAAGCGGGCGGGGTTTAACGTAACGTTCTTCGTTGCGGCGTGATAATATACGAGCGCCGTCATTATGCCTAAAAGGCATAAGCAAAGCATAGTCAATAAAATTCGTTTAAAATACTTCATCGCAAGTAGTATTTGCCATTTTTCCGTTTTTATCACGAAAAAAACCCGCTTTAACATAGTTAAAGAGTTGAAAAAAGACAAAAAAAAGTGTATAATGAAAAAAATAAAATTAAAATAGGGTTATTATGTCGGAAAAATACTTTATCGTGACTTACGGTTGCCAAATGAACGTACACGAATCGGAAAAGATAGCGGGCATTCTTCGCCGTATCGGCTATGAGGAAGAGGCCGAAAAGAAAGAGGAAGCGGACATTATCGTTTTTAATACGTGTTGTATTCGTGAAAACGCGGAAAATCACGCGTTTGGCAACATCGGCGCGTTGAAAAAATTAAAAAAGCAAAAGCCCAATTTGCTTATTGCCGTCGGCGGTTGTATGACGCAAGAAAAGGGAAAGACGGACGTTTTGAAAAAGAAATTCCCGTTCATCGATATTATGTTCGGCACCCTCAATTTGGAAGAGCTTGAAGAGTTAATTCGCAAAAAGAAATCGCAAAAAAAGCGTGTGATTTCCATTCGTGAAAAAGAGGGCGAAATCGTAGAATTTGACGACGCTTACCGCACAAGCTATCCCAACGCTTGGGTGAATATTATGTACGGCTGTAATAATTTTTGTTCCTATTGTATCGTGCCTTACGTGCGCGGCAGAGAGCGTTCGAGGAATCCCGAAAACATCGTTGCGGAGGTTGAAAAGCTTGTTGCCGAAGGATATCGCGAAATTACCTTGCTTGGTCAAAACGTAAACTCCTACGGCTCGGACGGCTCGACGGGCGTGACGTTTGCCGAGCTTTTGGATAGAGTTGCGTCTATTAAGGGAAAATTCCGCGTCCGTTTCATGACGAGCCACCCCAAAGATTTCAACGAGGACGTAGTGAAGGTGATGCAAAAGCATCCCAAAATTTGCAGGCTTGTACACTTGCCCGTACAATCGGGCTCGAACACTATTTTGTCGGCAATGAACCGTCGTTATACCCGCGAAAAATATTTGCAAGAGGTGGCAATGCTGCGAAGTTATTTCCCCGAAGCAGAGCTTACGACGGACATCATCGTCGGTTTCCCGGGCGAAACGGAAGAAGATTATCTCGCCACGGAAGCGTTGGTAAAAGAAGTGAATTACGCATCGGCGTTTACCTTTGTATATTCGCCAAGGCAAGGCACGAAGGCGACCAAAATGCCCAACCATATCCCCGAGGACGTGCAAAAGGATAGAATTATGCGCCTTGTGGCGTTGGTAAATTCTCTTACCCGTCAAAAGTCGGAAGCTTACGTGGGCAAGACGGTGGAAATACTTTGCGAGGATTACGACGAAAAGAAAGGCTTATATCTCGGCAGAGACGAGTTTGGCAGAATGGGCTACTTTAAGAGCGAGAAAAACGTGGTTGGCGAGTTTGTTTCGCTGCACGTAACAAAGGCAAACGGTATTTCGCTTTTTGGCGAAATTGTGACGGATTGATGGGAAAAGGAAGGTAAAATTATGGCGCTTTCACAAATGATGCAGCACTATCTTTCTATGAAAGAAAAATATAAAGACTGCGTGCTTTTTTATCGTCTTGGCGACTTCTACGAGATGTTTTTTGAGGATGCGGTGAAGGTATCGGGGCTCCTCGATTTGACGCTCACGGGCAGAGATTGCGGGCTTGAAGAGCGTGCGCCCATGTGCGGTATCCCATACCACGCGGCGGATACGTATATTGCTAAGCTCGTTGCGGTGGGCGAAAAGGTGGCGATTTGCGATCAGCTTTCCGACCCTCAACCTGGGCGCGGCTTGGTGGAACGCGACGTCGTGCGCATTGTTTCTGCGGGTACGCTTATTGAAGACGATATGCTCGACGAGAGCAAAAACAATTATATATCCTGCGTGTTTAAGGAAGGGGAAAGCCTTGCGGTTGCTTGGGCGGATATCACCACGGGCGAGTTTTTGGTGGAAGAATTTTCTTCGCAATACGCCGTGGAAGAAGCGGTTGGACATTTGGTTAAGCTTTCCGTTGCGGAAATTATTTGTAATGAGGAAATGTTGCTTGCAAGCAAGAGTGTTAAGGAAGTAAAGCACGGTATCTTGCCCGCTTTTTCTTGCTACGTACCTTGGGCGTTCAATGTAAAACGCGCGGAAAAGAGCTTGCTTGAACAGTTAGAGGCGTCCTCGCTTGCCCCTTACGGGATTTCGGGCAAGGAAAAGGCGATTGCCGCGGCGGGCGCGCTTTTGGAATATTTGAAAGAAACGCAAAAGCACGCACTTAGCAATATTAAGTTGGTAAAGTGTATCAATCGCGAGCAATTCGTGGTTTTGGATAGCAACGCGGTGCGAAATCTCGAACTTTTGCAAAATAACGCGGAAAACAAAAAATACGGTTCGTTGCTTTGGGTTTTGGATAAGACGAAGACGGGCATGGGTGTGCGTTTGCTTACGCAAATGATGCTTTCGCCCTTAAAGGACGTCGCGGCGATTGAATATAGACAAGAGGGCATTCAAGAATTTGTCGATGCGTCCGTTGTGCGCGTGGGAATTGGCGAAACCTTAAAAGAGGTCAAGGACGTAGAGCGTCTTTCGGGTAAGATTTCCAACGGTAATTTTATGCCCAAGGATTGCAACGCACTTGCAAAATCTCTTTCCGTCCTGCCTACTATTAAATTCCAACTTACGGGCTTATCCTCGCAAGTCGTTACGGATATCGTCAACGGCTTGCCCGACGTAAGCGATTTGGCAAATTATTTGACGGCGGCAATCAATCCTAATCCACCCGCATTGATGAAGGACGGGGGGTATATTCGCGAGGGCTTCTGCGCGGAGTTGGACGAGCTTCGTCAACTCAAAGAAAATGGGCAGGATATTTTGCACCAAATTGCGGAAAGAGAACGTGAACGAACAGGCATTAAGACCTTAAAAATCGGCAACAATCGCGTGTTTGGCTACTATATCGAAGTTAGCAATTCTTTCAAGGATAAAGTCCCCGAAGATTATATTCGTAAGCAAACCTTGACGACGGGCGAGCGTTATATCACCGAGGAATTAAAGCAGTTAGAGGAAAAAATCGTTAGCAGTGAAGAACGCGCTTTGCGTTTAGAAGCGCATATCTACGCGGAGATTTTAGAGCTTCTTTCCAGCCGTATCGAGCAATTAAAGCAAATCGCCGCTTCGTTGGCGCTTCTCGATTGCTTGGTGGGCTTGGCAACGGTCGCTAAGGAAAGAAAGTACGTTCGTCCCAAGATGAAAGAAAGCGGCGAGGCTTTGCGTATCACGGAAGGGCGTCATCCCGTTGTCGAGGCGATTTCTAAGGAGCGTTTCGTGCCCAACGACGCCGTTTTGGATAACGAGGAAAACAGCTGTGCAATTATTACGGGCCCGAATATGGCGGGTAAAAGTACGTATATGCGCCAAGTTGCGCTCATTACGATTATGGCGCATATCGGCTCGTTTGTGCCCGCAAAAGCGGCGGAAATACCGCTTATTGACCGCGTATTTACGCGCGTTGGCGCAAGCGATAATTTGATTTTCGACCAAAGTACGTTTATGGTCGAAATGACGGAGGTTGCGGCAATTTTGTTGCACGCGACGAAAGACAGCCTTTTGATTTTGGATGAGGTTGGCCGTGGGACAAGTACCTACGACGGTTTGTCGATTGCTTGGGCGGTTATTGAATATTTGGTTAAAAACGTCAAGGCAAAAACCTTGTTTTCTACGCACTATCACGAGTTGACGGAGCTTGAAAACACGCTTGCGGGCGTTAAAAATTATAAGGTTACCGTAAAGGAATTTAACGGCAGTGTTGTGTTCTTGCGTAAAATCGCGCGCGGCGGCGCGAACCGTAGCTTTGGTATTGAGGTTGCGGCTTTGGCGGGCGTACCCAAGGAGGTTACGTCAAGGGCGAAAGGGATTTTGAAATCGCTTGAAAAGAACGATATTGCGCGCGGTAAGCTGCAAATCGAATACGAGGAAGAAGCTTCTGAAGAAAAGCAATTGTCCGAAGTGGAGCGTATTATTTCGGAAATTGACATCAATACGCTTTCGCCGATGCAAGCATTTTTATTGCTTAGCGATTTAAAGGATAAGCTTCAAGGAGAGTGAGTATGGGTAAAATTAATATATTGCCGTCCAAAGTCTATAACCGAATCGCCGCAGGCGAGGTGGTAGAAAGACCTTGCTCCGTTGTCAAGGAGTTAATTGAAAACTCTATCGACGCGGGCGCGACGGAAATTGAAATTCATATCGAAAAGGGCGGTAAGCAGCTCATTCGCGTTATCGATAACGGCTGTGGTATCGAGCGTGACGATTTGCAGTCGGCATTATTGCCGCACGCGACGAGTAAAATTGCCGAGTCGGAGGAGTTGGAGCGGATTATGACCCTCGGTTTCCGTGGGGAAGCCGTAGCGTCTATCGCGTCCATTTCCAAAATGAGCATTACGTCCAAAACGGAGAACGGCAAATGTTATCGTTTGGATTCCAACGGCGGTGAAATGGGGCAAATCATGGAAGTCGCAGGTGAAAACGGTACGGACGTTTGCGTGGAAATGCTCTTTTTCAACGCGCCCGTGCGATTGAACTTCTTAAAGACGGACAAGGGAGAGGAAACGGAAATTACCAACTGCATTTCCCGCTTTATTTTAAACCGTTCGGATATCGCGTTCACGTATTACGCCGACGGGAAAAAGATTTTGCAATCTTTCTCGGGCGGTGACGAAGAAGCGTTGGTAAGTGTTTACGGCGCGTCTGTTTTGCGTGAATGCATTAAAATTGATGCGGAAAAGCACGGCGTTCGCGTCCGCGGTTATATCGGCAATCAAAATTATTATAAGGCAAATAAAACCTATCAAAGCATATTTTTAAACGGTAGATATATTGTCAACGCGACGATTTCTTCCGCAATTTCCAATGCGTATGCATCCTATTTGATGAAGCGCCAATATCCGTTCTACGTGTTGCATATCGACGTTCCGCAAGAGATAGTCGACGTCAACGTGCACCCTAATAAGGCGGACGTTCGTTTTTCAGACAATAAAATTGTTTACGGCTGTATTTATACGATTATTTCTGCCGTTTTAGACGGAAATAGTAAGGCGCTTGAATACGTTGTGCCGACGGGCGTGCAACAAGAGGAGCAAGCGGAAAGCCCCGCGCAAACGCAAGGTAAACCCTTTGTTATGCCTAAAATGCCGATGGATTTTTCTTCCTCGTCTTCGCGTGAGCCGAAAGAAAAGGTATTCGACGTTCCCGATGTGGAAACGCCGCAAGAAAAATCTGCAAACGGGAAAGGGCTTGTCGGTTTTTCAACGATGTCCTATGAGGATGCAAAGCGGGAAATGGAGCTTTGTAAACCCGATTTTTCTATGCATGATTCCAATTTGCAACCGCAATATGAATTAGATTTGCCTGTGAAAGGCGTAACGCCTGCGTCGCAAGTAGGTCCGAATTATATCCATAGAACGTTTGAATTTACCAATTTCCCCAACCCCGACCGCGATCCCGAAAAATTGCACAAAATGTTCCCCGATTTATATTTTGAACCGAGTGTAATCCGTGCGGAAGAGCCAAGTGGGCTTGTGGATACCGACTTAAACGCACCGATAACGCTTGGCGGAAAAGAGGAAACGGAAAACTACGGGCCGTATTATCCGAGCTACGTACCTCGCCCCGTCGAGCCGCCCAAGCCGCGCCCTATCCAAGAAGATCCGCGCGTGCCGATGCCCGTATATCAAACGGACGTGTTTGAAAGCAATAAACGCTTGCTCGAACAAGAGGAAATGAAGGCAAAACAGCAAAAGATGGATATTTCCACCTTCCGTTTTGCGGGTAAGCTCTTTAATACGTATTTGCTTTACGAGCGCGACGGCGTAGTCTATATCATTGACCAACACGCCGCGCACGAGCGTATTATCTTCGATAAATTGCGCGAAAAAATGCGCAATCGCACCGTGGTGATGCAACCGATGATTTCCCCGTATGAAATCCAAGTCAACCACGTGGAAGCGGATTTCTTAAAGGAACGCGAGCAGGATTTGCTTGACCTCGGTATCACGATCGTGCATCACGAGGGGGACAAGTATAGAGTAACGACAACGCCCGTAGAAGCGTGGCGTATGGACGTGCACAGCTTTATGCACGAGATTTTGGCGAACGTCAACAATTATAAATCCATTCGCGCGGAAGAGCTTATACGCGATAAGCTTGCAACCTCGGCGTGCAAAGCGGCGGTTAAAGGCGGTATGAATATTAGCCAGCAAGAAATTGACGAATTGTTCAAGCAAATGGACGGGGATATGGGTATGAAGTGCCCTCACGGCCGTCCCATCGTTGTGACGATGACCAAGAGCACAATTGAAAAAATGTTCAAAAGGATTCGCTAATGTCGAGGGTTTTGGTGATATGCGGAGCAACGGCGTCGGGCAAGACGGCGCTTTCCGTTGCTTGCGCGCAAAAATTTAATGGGGAAATTATCTCTGCAGATTCCATGCTTGTATATCGCGGTATGGATATCGGTACGGCGAAGCCTACGATGGAGGAGCGGAAAGGGATTCCGCACCATTTGATAGACTTTGTATCGCCCAAGGAAGCTTTTTCCGTCAGCGATTACGAAAAGACAGGGTTGCCTATTTTAGAACGAATACTTGCCGAGGGAAAAACACCTATTATTTGCGGCGGTACGGGCTTTTACGTAAATTCCTTATTGTATAAGCGGCAATTTGGCAATATCGGTGCAAATCAAGAGATTCGTGAAAAATACGAGCGTTTGGCGGAGGAAATGGGCAAGGAGTACGTACACTCTATATTGCGCGAGAAAGATCCCGAAAGTGCGGCAAAACTACATTTTAACGACGTAAAGCGTGTAATTCGCGCCTTAGAAATCTATGAAGGAACGGGCAAGGCGAAATCCTTGCAAGACGATACACCTACGCCGCGCTTTGATTTTGTTTCCGTTTCGATTGAATATCCACGCGAGGTTTTGTATAACCGCATCAACCTTCGCGTAGAGGAAATGTTTAAAAACGGTTTGATGGACGAGGTGCAAAATTTGCTTGACGACGGTGTAACCGAGGATATGCAAAGTATGCAAGGCATAGGTTATAAGGAAGTTGCGGAAGGTTTACGTATTGGGGCAAATATCGGCGAGATTAAGGAATTGATCAAGAAAAACACCCGAAATTACGCAAAAAGACAGCAAACCTTCTTTAAACGCATGGAAAATCACGTATATTTGTCTCCGACAGCGGACAATCTTGCGATCATTGAAGAATTGCTTAATAAGTAGTATGTCTGACAAAATACCTACGTGTGACATAATAATTAAATGAGAGAGAAATTATGACAGCAGAACAACTTATCAAACAAAGTGAAGAAGAATTGCGTCCGCAGTTTGCGCTTGCGGATGAAATTAGTGAGTTTAATCAAGAGAAGGTACTTAAAGCATTCAACAAGCATTCTATTGCCTTGCGCCACTTCAATCCTTCCACGGGCTACGGTTACGGTGACGAGGGGCGTTTTGTGCTCGGCGACGTTTTTGCAGCTTCGCTTGGCGCGGAAGCAGGTATCGTTTCGCCTGCAATTTTAAGCGGTACGCATGCGCTTACGGTGGCATTATTCGGCGTACTTCGTACGGGTGATAGCGTGCTGTGCGTTTCGGGTATGCCTTACGATACCTTGCGCGGCGTTATCTACGGCGAGGGAAACGGCTCTTTAAAGGATTTCGGCATTTCCTTTGAATATACGAATTTGACAAAGGAAGAAAAATTCGATAAAGTAGCCATAAAAAATGCCGTCGCAAAAATGGGCGACAGCTTAAAAATGATTTATCTCCAACGTTCACGTGGATACGAGCTTCGCGACGCGTTTACGGTGGCGGAAATCGGGGATATTTGCGATTTTGTTCGCGGTTTAGGGTTTACGGGCTGTATTTTCGTCGATAATTGTTATGGCGAGTTCGTTGAAAAGCAAGAGCCTTGCGACGTCGGGGCGGACGTGGCGGTAGGTTCGCTCATTAAAAACCCTGGTGGCGGTATCGCGCCTACGGGCGGTTATATCGTCGGCAAGGAAAAATATATCGATTTAATCGGCAGAAGATTGACTGCGCCCTCTATCGGCAACGAGGTCGGTTCGTATGCGTATGGTTGGCGGTTGTTCTATCAAGGTTTATTTATGGCGCCGCATACGGTAAATCAAGCGATGAAGGGCAGCTTTTTGATTGGTAAATGTATGGAAGCACTCGGTTATGAAAACTTCCCTAAGCTTGACAAAACGCCGTCAGATATTACGCGCGCGATCCGTTTCAATACTGCAAAAGAGCTTTGCGACTTTATTCAATCGGTACAAGAGGCTTCGCCTGTCGATAGCTTTGTTACGCTCGAACCGTGGGATATGCCCGGGTATGATAGCAAGGTAATTATGGCGGCAGGCTGTTTTGTGGAGGGGGCTTCGATTGAGCTTTCCGCCGACGCGCCCGTCAAAGAACCGTACACCGCTTATTTCCAAGGCGGTTTGACCTACGAGCATTGCAAATATGCCTTGAAAAAGATATTATCTAAACTTATGTAAGCAATTCCACGGAGAATAGAGTAAAAATACGCAAATCTCTACGCTCCGTGTGTGTTTTTTTCATAAAAATCCTGCTATTATGTTTATAGGAGGCGCAAGATGGACCAAATAACAACGGGAAAATTCATTGCCGAAAGGCGCAAGGCGCGCGGACTTACGCAACGCGAGCTTGCGGATTTATTGAATATCAGCGACAAAACGGTTTCTAAATGGGAACGAGGGGGAGGCCTACCCGAGGTTTCGTTGATGCTACCGCTTTGCAAAGAATTAGATATTTCCGTAAACGAGCTGTTATCGGGTAAAAAATTGAGCGACTCCGAGTATAAACAAAACGCGGAGGATAATATTTTGAGTTTAATTCAAGAAGAAAGGGCAAAAACAAAATTTCAAACGATAATTGCGGTGATTGTGGTTGTTGCCACCTTTTTTGCGGGGCTTACGTTGATAATGCTGTCGGGCTTTTTAGAGATGAAAACGCTTTATCGTATTTTGCTAATTGTTATTGGGGCAGTCGTAATATTAACAGGAATCGGTGTTGCCGTAGCGTTAGAAATCACTTGCGGCGCGTTTGAGTGCCGTAAATGCGGACATCGTTTTGTGCCGAGCGTAGGCGCGTATTTGATGGGTATTCACACGGCAACGACCCGACTTCTTAAATGCCCGAAATGCAAAAAAACGAGTTGGTGCGCTCGCCGTATGAGCCTTTCTACGGAAGAAAAAGAAAACAATCAAAATGCATAATAAAACACGGTTTTCCAAATGCGGAAAACCGTGTTTTTACGTTTGTTATTTTATGCCGCGAACGACCATAGTGATCGAGGTGTTCGTGTCCCAATGCTTAATTTGGGATAGATAATCGCTAATTCTTGCTTCGTATTTTTCGTTAATGCGCTTTTTCATGACGTCAATTTCGTCTTTTAAAAAAGCGCTGGGTAATTTGTAGGCAACCGAGTCCACGGCTTCTAAATCGTTTATGCGGTTTGCATTGATAATTTCAATGGCTTTCTCGATAGAAAACTTTGGATTATCGGGCGTTAAATCCGCGATTACGTAACCTGTAAAAACGTTTTTAAATG
>JAFTMQ010000182.1 GCA_017452305.1 Clostridia bacterium
GAAATGGCATTGCACGACACGAAAGTTCGCCGTTTCTTCGCAACGGGTATCGCAGGTCTTTCCTGCGCGGCTGACTCCTTGTCCGCAATCAAATACGCGAAGGTTTACCCCGTTCGTAACGAACACGGCATCGTAGTTGACTTCCGCATCGAAGGCGAATTCCCTAAATACGGTAACAACGACGACAGAGCGGACGAACTTGCAGTATGGCTTTTGAAGACGTTCATGAACAAGGTTAAGAGCCACTACACCTACCGTGAAAGTGTTCCTACGACGTCCATCTTGACGATCACGTCCAACGTCGTATATGGTAAGAAGACGGGTAACACCCCCGACGGTAGAAGAGCAGGTACGCCTCTCGCTCCCGGTGCGAACCCCATGCACGGCAGAGATAGCAACGGTGCATTGGCATCCTTGGAATCTGTTGCAAAATTGCCTTACGAATATTCTCGTGACGGTATTTCCAACACCTTCTCGATTATGCCCGCATCGCTTGGTAAAGAAGACTAATTTTTAAAAACACACGGCAAGCGCGGCGCGTTTCGGCAAAGGAACTCGCCGTCAGCCGCTCGGAATATAATAAAAAGAAAAGGAGATAATATTATGTCGCAAAGAGTAGATAACTTAGTTGCTATGTTGGACGGCTACGTTGGTGACGGTGGTCACCACCTCAACGTAAACGTATTTGACCGCGAAACCCTTTTGGACGCGCAGGCGCACCCCGAAAAGTACCCTCAGCTCACCATCCGCGTTTCCGGTTACGCTGTAAACTTCATCAAACTCACGAAGGAGCAGCAGGACGACGTTATTTCCAGAACGATTCACGAATCCATGTAATTTGGGCTTGTCAATTTTTGGAAGTATAGTGTAATTGAAACTGCCGTCGCGCATAAACGACGGCAGTTTTTTAAAATAAAGCGCGTTTTTTGCGCAAAAAATCAAAAAAGGGCAAAACTCTTTCTATGAAAATTTGGAATAAATGGACAAAAAATCTGCTTTGCTTGGCTTTGGCGGCATCTCTTTCCGTCTCGTTGTTCGGTTGTGATCTCAAACAGTTCTATAAAGACGTTAGCGAGGGCTTGGATAACTTTTTGAGTAATTCCTCGGAAATCGAAACCGACACGGACAGCTCGGATACCGCGACGGACAGCGATAGCTCGGATACCGCAACCGACAGCGATAGCTCGGATACCGCAACCGACACCGACAGCTCGGATACCGCGACGGACAGCGACAGCTCGGATACCGCAACCGACAGTGATAGCTCGGATACCGCAACCGACACCGACAGCTCGGGCGGCGGCGTACTTGAAACGGAAGCGTTGAGCATTCACTTTTTAGAGCTTGGCAATCAATATACGGGCGATTGTACGTTGATTGACATCGGCGATACGGAAATTCTCGTTGACGCAGGCTCGCGCAAAAATTCGGCGACGACGATTAAAAGCTACGTGGATAAATATTGCAAAGACGGCGTTTTGGAATACGTAATCGCCACCCATGCCGATCAAGACCATATTGCCGCGTTTGTGGGGAATAGCGGTTCGCCCTTGCGCACGGGTATTTTGTATCAATATCAAGTGGGCACGCTTATTCAATTTGCGAGAACGGGAAAGAATACGCAAATCTATAAAGATTATTGCACCGCGGTAGAGTATGCCAAGGGCAAGGGTACAGCGGTTTATACGGCGCTTGAATGTTGGAATAACGAAAACGGCGCAAGCCGCAGTTACACCCTTGGCGACGGTATTTCGATGCAAATTTTGTATCAAGAATTTTACGAAAAAAGCACGAGTGACGAAAACGACTATTCCGTTTGTTTCTTATTGACGCAAGGGGAAAACAACTATCTTTTCACGGGCGACTTGGAAAAGAAAGGGGAAGCGTCCCTCGTCGCAAACAATGCGTTGCCCAAGTGCAAGCTGTATAAGGGCGGACATCACGGCAGTCCTACGTCGAGCACGGACGCACTACTTTCTATCATTCAGCCGGAAATCGTTTGCGTTTGCTGTTGCGCGGGCAGTGATGAATACACGGACACAGCGGCAAATCAATTCCCGTCCCAAGCGTTTATTGATAGAATTGCGCCATATACGGACAAGGTATACGTTACGACGATGATTTCGAGTGACGGAAGCAAAGGGGTTTCTATGAACGGCAATATCGTCGTTTCTTGCCCCGACGGCAAAAATGTAACGGTAACGGGTACGAACAACAGCTTGATTTTAAAGGATACGGAGTGGTTTAAGGCAAACCGCACAATGCCTGCCGCTTGGAATCCATGGTGATAACACGGCGTATATACTTAGTAGCTCTACCGTTTTATTGTTCGCTTACAAGCCAAACGGATTTTAATGAAAAGGACAAAGATTATGCAATTTTCACGCACCGAGCTCTTGCTTGGGCAAGAGGGGATGGAAAAACTGAAAAACGCACGCGTTGCCGTGTTTGGCGTGGGCGGCGTGGGCGGCTACGTCGTCGAGGCTTTGGCGCGTAGCGGCGTGGGCGCGCTTGACCTTATCGATAAAGATACGGTTAGCTTGTCGAACATTAACCGCCAAATTATCGCCCTGCATTCCACGGTGGGGAAGTTAAAAACGGAAGTCGCGGCGGAGCGCGCGAGGGATATCAATCCCCAAATCCGCGTCACCACGCACAACCTTTTTTATCTGCCCGAAACGGCGGCGCAGTTTGATTTTTCGCAGTACGATTATATTGTCGATGCTATCGACACGGTTAGCGGAAAGATTGCGCTTGTAGAGCAAGCGAATGCGGCGGGCACGCCGATTATCTCGTCGATGGGCGCAGGGAATAAGCTCGACGCGACGGCGTTTAAGGTCGCGGATATTTCCAAAACCAACGTTTGCCCCTTGGCGCGCGTTATGCGCCGAGAGTTAAAAAAGCGGGGGATAAGCCACTTAAAGGTGGTGTATTCGGAAGAAGAACCCTTGCCCGCAAAGACGGTAGATGAGGAAACGGGCAAGCCCATTCCTGCAAGTATCGCCTTTGTCCCGTCTGTTGTCGGCTTAATTATCGCAGGCGAAGTCATTAAGGATTTGGCGAAATAAAAAGGGTGTTTTTATAAAAACAACCCCACCATGTACGCAATGAATACAAAAAACAACCCCTGTTGGCAATGCGCCAACGGGGGTGTTTTAATAATGTATGAACCCTAAATCCGACACTTTAATATTAATAGGATTTAAGTTGGAATTGATAGCAATAAGCAATAGATTAGCCATTGAGGCTGCTAATTTTTGAAAAGATAGGATGCTTGTTTCGTTGGTAATATTCGTGTGTGTGTAAGATAGATATAATTGACTTTCTTGGAAAGTTGATGGATTTAATTCTCCTATCATATAGGACTGCTTATTCCTACTTATATAATAGAAATAAGCAGTGGCATTAGGAGTAAGAGTTATATCCATAAAGTAGTCGCCTGCAGTCA
>JAFTMQ010000183.1 GCA_017452305.1 Clostridia bacterium
ACGTAGAAGATTTTATCTATCCTTATGATACTCCCGATAGAGCTTCTAATTGTCCCGGCGACGGATTCTTGCTCTACCCTGGGAAATATTACGGCAGTGACAGCCCGTTTGCAAGCTTGCGCCTTGTGAACTATCGAGATTCGATGGACGATTACGATATGCTTTGCGTATATGAAAATCTGTTGAACGAACGGGCGGCGGCTTATAGAACGAGTGTGAACTTCGACGATTACGTCAACGATTTGTATTTGTCGATTTTCGATGAGGCGATTTATTATCAAGATGATGCGTTGGTGTACGAAGCAAGAGCAGAGCTGGCAAAACGCATTTTGGAATTGCAAAACAGCGACGGATTGCTTATTAAATCGGAAATATCCGCAGACGGTCAAACGACGGAAAGTAAGCTGTATTCGACGGCAAAAACCTTGAAAATCAACGGCGAAACCACGCAGGGCGTACAAAGCGGAAAGGGGTATCAATATACCGTTTCCTTGGCGACGGGCACGGGCGAAAAGACGTTGACGGTGGAAAGCGCAAGCAAGACGTACACCTATACGCTTGGACAAAGCGGCGCGGCGAATATGCAATCGTACAAGAAGAATGAGGCAAGCGTTGTCACGGCAACGGAAAACGGCGCGTACGTTATCATTAAGGCAGAGGATAAGGGCAGTGCGGCGCAGACCACGGCATTCCGTCCTTACGCGGAATTTGCCGTATCTCATTTGGCGAACGCAAAAGAAATTATCTTCGTTATTAAAAATACAACGGATAAGGAAATGGAAGCCAACGTACAACTTGCAGGCGACGTTCGTGAAACGGTGGGTGGCATTTACTTGCGTGCAGGGGAAGAAAAGGAATACCGCATTTCGCTTGCCAACATTTCCGAGGACGTCTTGAAAGGCGCAACCCATTTGCGTATTGCATTTACGAATACGTTAAACGGCGAATTGCAGCAGGATAGAACGTTTACCCTTGGCAGTATCCGTTTTGTAAAGTGAGGTGAAAGCAATGAAGAAGAAATTTTTAATAAAAAGGCTGTTTCTTTCCTTACTTTGTGTGACGGCGGTTGGGTTTACCAGCTGTTTTGGCGGTGAGGAGCCCAGCTCTGATAGTTCGATAAGCAGCGACAGCGGCTCTGAAATCATTGAACCCGTAAAGGATTATACGGGCGTACAGACCTTGAAAGGTTTTGAAAACAACGACGATTTGTATGCAATCAAGCAGTTGCAAACGGATTTTGACTTGACTTTTACAATGGATATCACTTCCGAGCAAAAAAAGGAAGGGGAAAATAGCCTGAAAATTTATTACAAAGACGGTACGTTTGGCAATGTGATTCAGCCTTTGGAAACGACGGATTTTGCCGATTGTAGCGTAGGGGATATTAAGAGTATTTCTCTTTGGGTATATAACGCTAACGAAGTGGAAGCACCCGTTACACTCAGCGCTTTGAAGAGCGGTAGTGTGCCGATTGCGCAGGTAAAGTTTAATTTACCTGCCAACGAATGGACGAAATGCACTCTGCCGTTAAATAAAGTTGCTATGGAAAGTAATGCTGAGCAGTTTTATGCGTTTGCGTTTACTTTTTCCAATGCGGTGCGAAATGCGACCTATTACGTGGATGAAATGCAGGCGGAATTCGGTGCGGAATATTCTGCTGCGGACGAAGAAAACCTTGTAAAAGTCAACGATTTGATTGCGCGTATCAACGCTCTGCCCGAAACGATTACGCTTGAAAACGAAGAGGTTATGAAAGGGATTTACACCGATTATATAGCTTTGGAGGTGGCGTATCAAGGCGCGGTAAACAACTATGAAAAGTTTGAAAGCGCGGTCAATAAGCTGTTGACTATCGTAAGAGGTAAAATCGATTATTCCAAGGACAGCGTGGCTTGTTACTTTGATAAGTTCTACGGCACGTTCCAAGTAACAAGAGGGATTGTTGGTTTCCCGAACTTCTCTTATTCGGAAGAGGTCAAATACAAAGACGAGGCAGGCTCGCTTTGTATCGAATGTACGGGTGATGATTGGACGTACGTCCAGTTATCAACGGCGGTGCCGATTGTGGGATATGCAACGACGACTTGCGCTGTTTACAACGGTTTGGATAAAAAAATTGCCGTATGTTTTGGTTGGTTTGAAATGACGATTATTAACCCTGGCGAATGGGTAACGTTCGAGCTTGACAATCGCGATTATCCTTCTAGAATTGAATTTTATATCGCGGCGCTCGATAATAGGGGCAGTGCAACGGCGGCATACGGAAACGTATATATTTCACAAATGGTGATGCACCCGTAAGACGCGGAATAAGAGATATATACGCTGACGGCGGCGGATAAGGAAACGGTGCTTGCTGAATATAAGAAATTATTTGGCGAACATAAAGCTATGGTGGAAAATTACGAGAAATTAGAAGTGTGCCTGCAAAAAGTAGGCGTCATTCTTGAATAATTAGGAGAAAAAATGATGAAAAAACAAAGACTTTTAACTTTGGCACTTTCTTGTGCGTGCGTATTTACTAGTGCGGCGGCTGTCGGAATTTGGTCGTTGGATACGGAAAATGCAAACGCTGTCGTTTATGAATACGAAGAATACGTAGTCGCGCAAAACGATGATTTCGGCGCAGCGACAACTCTTTCTTGGCCGAATGGAAATGCTACTAGCGGTTTAAAATTAAACAACGATTTGCCCACGGCATCCTTCGTGTACAAATTTAATTACACGCCCAATGACGGTGGTCAAACGGCGCTTGCGCTTCGTTCTTCCTAGTGGGGTAGTTATTATTTCATATTCCAAGAGAAAACGCTTTGGTACAATCTTAACAGCACCTCTGTAAAGGTTGGCGAAGTGTTCGAAGACGGCGCGCAGCTTGTGGAAGTGGGCGCGATTGAAATCAAAGACAGCGATTTAACTTGGTTCTTCCTGAAAGTAAACGGCGAAGAAAAAATGTCCGCAACGGCGGCAAACGTTCCCGACGTAAAGGGTATTTCCGCATGGGGTGACGAAACGGCTGTGATTGCACAGTATTCCTACGACGTAAGCTTTAACGGTGAAGTGAAAGAAGTGCTTGCAGGGCAAGCAATAGGCGCATTGCCCGAGACTCCTGCAAACGAAAACGAACTGCTTGGTTGGTTTGACCAAGACGGCAATCAAGTAACGGCAGAAACGGTGGTTACGAAAGATTTGACGGTAACGGCAGTATTTGCAGAACCGCACAACGTAACCTTTACGGTGGACGGCGAAGTATATGAAACGTATGAAAACGTGGCGTATAATACGGCAATCGGCGAATTGCCCGTTGCTCCCAAGAAAGCAGGCTATGATTTTGTAAAATGGACGTACGGCGGCGAAGAAGTAACGGCTGAAACCGTTGTTTCAACACATATGACGGTCGTTGCGGAATATGCAGAGCGCGGTTATTATACCAATGAAGAGTTGGAAGACTACGTAGTTGCTCAAAACGATGATTTTGGCGGCGCAGCAGCTTTATCTTGGGGCGGTGACGCTACCAGCGGTTTGACGCTGAACAACGATTTGCCCACGGCATCCTTCGTGTACAAATTTAGTTACACGCCCAATGGCGGTGGCCAAACGGCGCTTGCGCTTCGTTCTTCCTATTGGGGTGCTTATCTTTTCTTGTTCCAAGGTAAAAAGTTGATGTATAACCTGAATGCGGATTACGTAACGGTTGGCGAAGTGTTCGAAGACGGCGCGCAGCTTGTGGAAGTTGGCGCGATTGAAATCAAAAACAGCGATTTAACTTGGTTTTTCTTAAAGGTAAACGGAGAAATTAAG
>JAFTMQ010000184.1 GCA_017452305.1 Clostridia bacterium
TAAAGGATAAGTGCGGCAGAGATCAAAACGCATTGACGCAAACCGCACGCGAGGCGGCAAAGGAATACGTCGGTTTTCCGCCTATGCAAAATTTATATGCAATTGGCGGCACGGCAACTACGCTTGCGGCATTGGCGCTTGGTTTACAAACCTATGAATCCGAAAAAATCACGGGCGCGGTTTTAACCAAAGAAAAAATGCAACAAATGGCGGACGAGCTTTCCCAAACGTCCGTGGAAGAAATTGCGGCTTTGCCTTGTATGCCTAAGGGCAGAGCGGACGTTTTGTCGGGCGGCGCGGTGCTGCTTGCGACCTTGATGCAAGAGCTCGGTGTGCAAACGCTCACGGCAAGCGATAGGGACAATTTAGAGGGCTACGCAATAAAGCGTGGCTTGTTATAAGGGTAAGCTATGAAGAGATGGATGGCAACGGTATATGCAGTATTTTGCACGCTACTTATGGTGGCGGGCTTTGCCGTTGCTTTTATTTTTGCTTGGAAGTTAGGCACAAAGCAATCGCTTAGTTTTCTTGCAGGAATGTTGGCAAGCTTTATCGTTGCGCCGATAATTCACGAGCTTGGTCATCTTGCCTTTTTGACGGCGAATAAAATGGAATGCGTTTATATCAAGTGCTTCTGTTTTAAACAGTATATCAAGAACGGAAAAAGACGCTTTGGTTTTGCCTCGCCTTTCAAGGCGGATGAAACGCAAGCCATTCCCAAAACGGGCGGAAATATGAAAAAGCGCGCGTCTGCTTTTACTATCGGCGGCTTGATTTTTAGCGGGATTTTGCTTATTTTGCTCGTTGGCGCGGCGCTTACTTGCACCTTGCTCAACGTAACAATTTTTGCTTTGTGGGGCACTGTGCCTTATGCGGCTTATATTTTCCTTTTAAACGTTGCGCCCTTTGAATACGCAAGCGGAAAAACGGACGCGCTTGTCTATCGCGGAATACAAAAAGGTGAGCTCGCGGAAACGGTTATGCTTTCCGCAATGGAAATCCAAGGTCGGCTCTACGAGGGGAAAAGCTTTGCGGAAATTGACGAAAGCTTGTATTTTGACTTGCCGCAGCTTTGCGAGGACGAGCCGCTTTACGCCGTCATTTTGGACTTGCGTTACCGCTATTATTTGGAAAAAAACGAGCTTGATAAAGCGGCGGATTGCCTTAATCGGCTCGTGCAAGCGCAAGCATATTTGACGGAAATCGAAATTGAAAAAATCGCCGCGGAGCTTACGTACATGCACGCGTTGAACGATGATTTAGAGCGCGCGGAAGAGAGCGGAAAGCTCTGTCGCAATTTCTTAAAAGAGGATACGGCGACGGCAAAGCGTATTCTTGCCGCTTATTCGGCGGCGTTTGGCAAAGCGGAGGCGGTTGCGCCCTTGCTTGCACAGGCAAACGAATGCTTGAAACAAGAGCGCATACTCGGCGTAAAGCGTTTTGAAGAAGTGCTTATTTCCCGTATTCAAGCGGTATAAACTCCCTAACATTCGGATATACTTACGGAAAAATGGAAGGTTGTGACATGCAAACGGACGAGAAAATGGAAAATCGGAATATAAATAGAAAAGCGGGCATTCTTATGCCCGTTTCTTCCTTGCCTTCAAACGCGGGTATCGGTACGCTCGGTAAGGGCGCGTATGCGTTTGTCGATTGGTTACAAAGCGCGGGGATGCGCGTTTGGCAGGTGTTGCCGCTTTTGCCTACGGGCTACGGCGACAGCCCTTATCAATCCTGCGCCTCTAACGCGCTCAATTACTATTTTATCGACTTTGAGCTCTTGGAAGAGGACGGCTTGTTGAAGCGCGAGGACTATGCGGAAGTTATTTGGTCGGACGAGGAACGCCGCGTGGATTATGGCAAGCAATTTGCGTGCAAAACGATGGTGCTCGAAAAGGCGTTTGCTCGTTTTGATAAAAAGGACAAGGCGTGGCTCGACTTCCTCAAAAAGGGGGAATATGCGGATTTTGCATTGTTTATGACGTTAAAGCATAAGCACAACTACGCGCCGTGGACGGATTGGGCGGAGCCCTACAAAAGCTGTGAGGGCAACGTCCCCCAAGAATTTTACAAGGAAAATGCAGACGAGCTTGCCTTTTGGCAATTCACGCAATATATTTGCTTAAAGCAATGGAAGGCGCTCCGCGCTTATGCGAACGAGCGGAATATTCAAATCATGGGGGATATGCCCATTTACGTGTCCGCCGACAGCGTAGAAATGTGGAAGTACCGCCGTCAACTGTTCATGTTGGATAAGGACGGAAATCCCGCCTTGTGCGCGGGGGTGCCGCCCGACGCGTTTTGTGACGACGGGCAGCTTTGGGGAAATCCCGTATATGATTGGGCAAAGCTAAAAAAAGACGGCTATGCGTGGTGGAAACAGCGTATTATCTCCGCGTTTGAAACGCAGTTTGATATTATCCGTATCGACCACTTCCGCGCGTTCGATAGATTTTATGCAATTCCCGTCGGGGCGGAAACGGCAAAAGAGGGGGAATGGATGGACGGCCCTAAGGCGGCGTTGTTCGAGGGATTGGAAAAATATCCGATTGTTGCGGAAGACCTCGGCGTTATCGACGACGGTGTGCACAAGCTGTTAAAGGATACCAACTTCCCCGGTATGAAGGTGTTTGAATTTGCCTTTGACGGCAATCCCGAAAACGAATATTTGCCCTCGAAATACAATCAAAATTGCGTGGCGTACACGGGCACGCACGATAACGACACCTTGAAATCGTTTATTGAAAATATGGATAAGGTGGAGCGCGCGGCGTTTGAAAAAGCGCTTGAAGAGGAATGTCTGCACGCCGACGTGGCTTACGTTACGGAAACGATTGAGGACGAATGTAAGAGCATTGTCGAATTGCTGTTCTCGTCCAATGCGGATACGGTGATTATCCCTATGCACGACGTAAGATGTTTTGGCGCGGAAGCGCGCTTGAATGCGCCGAGTACTTTGTCCTCGCAAAATTGGACTTTCCGTTTTGTTGAAACGGATTTCGGTAGAAGAAAAGCGGCGTGGTTAAAGCAATTATCCGAAATATACGGCAGATAATTTCTTTATTTAATCCTAAAAAAACGCAAAGATAGAAACTCTCTCATTTTGAGGGAGTTTTCTTTTTTTATCGGGTATAAAAAGGGGCGTGATTAGCAAGAATAAGAGAAAGAAAGTCATATCGACAGGGAGGAAAGCATGAAGAAAACAGTAAAACTTATGTGTGGCGCGTTGGCGCTTACTTCTGTGCTCGGCGTTGCGGGTTGTAGCTGCGCTATGGGCGATGCGGGGGCAATCAAGCTCACGGTTTGGGTGTCGGAAGCGGATAAGGCGTTTGCGGAAGAGGTCGCAAAGGATTTTAAGGCGAAAAACCCCGACAAGAACTATCAAATCGTCATTGATATTCAAGGCGAAAACGACGTCGCAACAAGGGTGTTAAACGACGTGGAAAACGCGGCGGACGTGTATTCGTTTATCAACGACCAAGTTCCCAAGCTTATCAACGGCGACGCATTGGCGAGGATTGCAGGGGATAGATTGACGCGCGTGACGGAAGCCAATTCCGCAGAGTCCATGCAATCGGTTACGGTAGAGGCAAACGGCGAAAATCTACGTACGGCATGCCCTATACGGACAACACGTTTTTCTTGTACTACAATAAGGCGGCACTCGCGGAAACGGACGTAAAGACGTTCGACGGCATTTTGGCGAAGTGTAGCGCAAGCAAGCAGTTCGCGTTTCCTATGGCGGACGGTTGGTACACCACCTCGTTTTACTTCGGTAAAAATCTTGGCTATAACGTAACCTACGATAAAAATTTGGCAGAAACGAAAATCGAATGTGACTTCGACAACGCAACGGGCGTAAAGGTAACGGAAGCGATGTGGGGCTACGCGCAAAACAAGGGCTTTAAAGCGGACGCAAACGATTCCAAAATCACAGCGGGTTTTAGCGACGGTAGCATTATTGCCGCTGTTTCGGGAATTTGGAATAGAAATGCTATCGAGGGCGCGTTGAAGGAAAATTTCGCCGCGGTAAAATTGCCCACTTACACTTTGGGCGGCGAGGGACAAACGGGGGAACAAGTGCAACTCGTTTCTTTCGCGGGCTATAAGGCGATGGGCGTAAACAACTATTCTAAAAATAAGACGGACGCGTTGGATTTTGCGGAATTCTATACGAATAGAGAAAACCAAATCAAGCACTACGAGGCGCGCGGCTTTGTGCCTACGGATACGGAAGCGCGCAAGGACGAAAAAATACAAGCGGACGTTTGCGCAAAGGCGATTACGGAACAGTTGAAATACAGCAAAACACAGATTAACGTACCTTCCACGCTTTGGGTGCCTATGGAAGGCTTGGGCTCGGCAATGATTACGGGCGCGCAAAGCGGTTCGTTTGATTTGCAAGCACAATTAAAGGCGTGTGTGGAAGCGATTAAAAAGACGACGGTAAAAAATACGGATAGCGGCACAATGTAAAAAAATATGGGGGAGAAGGGTGAAAAAGAATAGTAAAGTCAAATCGGCTGTCACAAATCCAATTAAAGCATTGTTGGCGGCTTTGAGAGGCGGCTCTGTTTTCACCCGTCTCTCTTTTGTCATTATGGGCTTTGGGCAAATTGCGCGCGGACAGATATGTAAAGGGATTGCCTATATGGCAACGCAAGCGCTGTTTATTCTATATATGATATTTTTCGGCGGCGGATATATTCGGCAGCTCTTTTCGGGGGATTTGGGTACTCGTCTTTCGGGGGAAAAATGGAACGAAGCGTTGCAAATGTTTGAAAAAATCAAGGGGGATAACAGCTTTTTAATTCTGCTTTACGGGGTTGTGAGCGTCGTCCTTTTTCTGCTCTTTACTTGGATATGGATTTTAAATATTAAAGGCAATTACGATAACGATTGTAAAATTGCCAAAGGGGAAAAGGTGTTTACGTTGCGGCAGGATTTGCGCGCCTTGATAAACGAACGCTTTTACGTGCTTTTGTTAGCGTTGCCCCTTTTGGGATTGCTTATCTTTACGGTAATGCCCTTAGTGTTTATGGTGCTTATCGCATTCACCAACTACGACTATGCGCATATGCCGCCGGGAAAATTATTCGATTGGGTAGGTTTCCGCAATTTCAAAACGATGTTTTCGTTGTCGCAAGGGAGCTCCGGCTTTGCGTTCGTATTTTTGCGCGTTTTGCTCTGGACGTTTATATGGGCGTTTTTCGCTACGTTCACCAACTACTTCCTCGGTATTATTATCGCCCTGCTTATCCAAAAGAAGGGGATTAAGCTAAAAGCCTTATGGCGAACGTTGTTTGTCGTGGCAATCGCCGTGCCGCAGTTCGTTACGCTGCTGTTAATGCAAAAGATTTTGGATAGCGACGGGATACTCAATAAAATGCTCGGCACGAATATCCTATGGTTGACAGACCAACGCTATCTTTCCCTTTTGCCAAGGACGATGATTATTCTCGTCAATATATGGCTGGGCGTTCCGTATACCTTGCTTATGTGTTCGGGAATATTTATGAATATTCCCACCGATTATTACGAGGCGGCGCGGATAGACGGGGCGAATCCCGTGACGATATTCTTTGCCATTACGTTGCCGTATATGCTACACGTTACAGCACCTTATTTAATTACACAGTTTGTAGGGAATATCAACAACTTCAACGTCATATGGTTGTTGACGGGCGGCGGCCCTGTGGATAATTTGCACTATGGCGGCGGCTCGCAGGCGCAATCCACCGATTTGCTCGTAACGTGGCTTTACCGCTTGACCACCGACCAAAACCCTAAATACAACGTTGCGTCGGTTATCGGTATTGTGATTTTCGTTATCTCGGCCGTGCTGTCTTTGATAACCTACAACCGAACCTCTGCGGCGCGGAGTGAGGAGGCGTTTCAATGAAAAGGGGAATGACAAGGATATGGCACAAGATATCCGACGTGTTCGTGTATCTACTGCTTGCTACGCTCGGTATTTTGTGGGTGTTGCCCATTTTTTATCTCGTTTATACCGCCTTTCGCGTAACGCCGTCCACGGGGATTATCAATACGGTTTTCCCGTCGGGGTTGCGGCTTGGTTTTGGGAATTTTACCCGCCTTTTTCGCGAAACGATGTTCGCAAGGTGGCTTGGCAATACGCTAATTGTCTCCGCGTCCTCTTGCGCGTTGACGACGCTGTTTATTTTAATGGTAAGCTACGCCTTTTCGCGCTTGCGCTTTAAGCTTAGGAAGCCGCTAATGAACGTCTTGCTCGTGCTTGGTATGTTTCCCGGGTTTATGAGTATGATAGCCGTCTATTTTATCTTAAAGGCGATGGGTTTGACCAACTCGCTTTTTGCGCTCGTGTTGGTGTATTCGGGCGGGGCGGCGCTGTCCTATTATATTTGCAAAGGCTTTTTTGACACCGTTCCTAAGGCGATGGAAGAGGCGGCGGTCTTAGACGGAGCAACGCAACCGATGATTTTTATCAATATTATTTTGCCGATGGCAAAGCCGATTATCGTCTATACGGTACTCACGTCTTTTATTTCGCCGTGGTGCGATTTCATTTTTGTCAATACGATTATAAGCGAGCGGGATAAATACACCGTTTCCTTGGGATTGTATAAAATGATTAACGCGGAAAAGAATAGCTTTAACGATAATTTTACCACCTTTTGCGCGGGTGCGTTTGTGGTGGGCGCGATTATCGTAAGTCTATTTATGAGTATGCAAAAATATTACGTTGAGGGCGTAACGAGCGGCGCGGTCAAAGGCTAACAAAAAGCTCCATCCGTTAAGTGGGTGGAGCTTTACGCTATTTGTTTTTAATCAAAAGCCGTTCCGCCAAGGCAACGAGTGCGTACATTCCTGCGGCAAGCACGCAAAGGATAAAGACGGCGCTCATCACGAGGTCGAGCTTAAACACTTGCCCACCATATACGATGAGGTAACCTATCCCCGCTTTGGATACGATGTATTCGCCCATAATCGAGCCGATCCACGCCATACCGACGTTGATTTTTAGCATGGAAATGAAGTTGGGCAACGAAGAGGGAATGACAAGCTTGGTAAGTACTTGCAGTTTGTTTGCGCCCATAGATTGCATAAGCAGCAGCTTGCTCTTTTCCGTCGCCATAAAGCCGTTTAACATATTCAAAATGGCAACGATTAGGCCGATAAGCACCGTCATAAAAACGATAGCTTCACTGCCCGTGCCGCACCAAATAATAATCAGCGGGCCAAGCGCGATTTTTGGTAAGGCGTTGAGGACGACGAAGTAGGGCTCGGATATGCGCCGCAAAGCGTCGCTCCACCACAGCAAAAGCGCGATGGAATACCCGAGTACAACGGCGATTGCAAAGCCTGCAAGCGTCTCCCAAAGGGTTGTGCCTACGTGCAAAAATAAGGAGCCGTTTTTGTATAAGTCGGCAATCGTTTTTGCGATGCGCGAGGGGGAACTTGTGATAAAAGGGTTTACCCACAAAAGCTGTGCGGATAATTCCCAAATGGTTAAAAACAACACGAGCACGGCACAGCGGATCACGTTGACGATAATGCTTTTATTACGCGTGCCGCGAAGATAGAGAAGGTGCTCGCGGGAAATTTCTACGTTCTTTTTCATTGGTTTAACTCCTTCCAAAGTATTTCAAACCAACGCGAAAATTCTTTATTTTCCCGCCTCTTTAAAGGTTCGTTTTCGGGGAACTCTAAAAGATGTTCGGCAATAATTTTCGCAGGTCTTTTCGAGAGTACGAATATTTTATCGGCGACGGAAATGGCTTCGCTGATATCGTGCGTAATCAAAAGTGCCGTCTTTTTCTCGTTACGGATAATTTTATATACGTCGTCGCAAACGGAAAGTCTCGTTTGATAATCGAGTGCGGAAAAGGGCTCGTCAAGCAACAAAACGTCGGGGTTCATCGCAAGCGTGCGAATGAGTGCGGCGCGTTGCCGCATCCCGCCCGAAAGCTGTGAGGGGTAGTTTTTTAAAAATTGCTTTAAGCCGTATTTTTCCGCAAGCGCGACGGCGTGCGCTCTGTTTTGAGGAGTATTCGCACGCTTGATTTCCAAGGGAAGAAAAATATTTTTCTCTATGGTGCGCCAAGGGAAAAGCTCGTCTTTTTGCAGCATATAGCCCAAGGAAACGTTCAAAGCGGATACTTTACCTTTTGTAGGTGCAAGCAATCCCGCCGCTAAGGAAAGCAGGGTGGTTTTTCCGCAACCCGACGGGCCGATGATGGCAACAAATTCGCCTTCGTGTACGGAAAAGCTAACTTTCTCTAAAGCGACGGTTTCGCCTTGTTTACTGTGATAGTGCATCGAAACGTTATCGAAACGTAAAACTTCTTTCATTTGCGTAAATCCTTATAAAAATTTTGCTTATGCGTTATATACTTCGTCGTACACCTTTTCCGCGTAGGAATTGTCAACCAATTTATTCATAGGCATACGTTTTTCCAATTCGCCCGCATTTTCGATGATGTCTTGTAAGCGGTTAAAGCTATCCTCCGTCATAGAAAGCTCGGTGCGCCATGCGTCAATGTCCTTATATCTTTGCACGGACGCGGCAAGCGACGTTTCGGTTACGCCTTCAAAATATTTGACGAGATAGGGGGCGACGGTGGCGGCGTTCGTTTCATTGACGTATTTCACGGCTTTGGTTACGGCGCGCAAAAAGCCTTCCGCTGTGCCCGTGTTTTTATTCAACCAAGATTTTTTTGCCATAAAGCAGGTGTAGGGTACTTCGCCCGACGCTTCGCCGACGGACGCGACAACGTAGCCCTTGCCCGCGGCTTCGTACTCGTAAGCGACGGGGTCGAACATCGTGCAATAATCCGCCGTGCCCGCTTCAAACGCGCTCGTCATAAGGTTGAACGCAACGTCGTAGTTGAGGGTTAAATCGGTGCCGTCGAAAAGGTTGTTTTGCTTTAACACGTATTCAAAGGTCATAGCAGGCACGCCGCCTTTTCTGCCCGCTAAAATTTCCTTGCCTTTCAAATCGCTCCAAGTGAAGTTGGGCTCGGGTTTACGGGAAACTAAGAAGGAACCGTCCCGTTTGGTAAGTTGCCCAAAGACGGTGGGGATGTCCGTCGAGCCGCCGATAAGTACGTATAAAGCCGCTTCGGGCCCGCAAAAACCGACGTCCGCATCGCCCGAGAGGACGGAAGACATTACGTTATCCGCACCGCCGCCGTTGGTGAGGTCGATTTTAATATTTTCTTCTTCAAAATAGCCTAGCGCTTCCGCAAGATATA
>JAFTMQ010000185.1 GCA_017452305.1 Clostridia bacterium
GTTTTGACTTTGCTTGGTTTGCGTGAAAAGCGGAAGAATTATTCTTCCTTTTGTGTGGCGGAGCAATGCTGGTAATACCAACATGGATAGGGCTTTTGGCAGTGCTCGCCGATGGAAATGCAAGGCATACACGCGTCCTTGTGTTTGAGCTTGCCAAGCTCGAAAACGCGGTTAGAGGCAGTCCAGTCCACCGCGCGCGCCGCTTTGGTAACGTCCACAATGCGGTAAGGCATACCAGCGTGGGTGATCGTTTCCACCGTTTTTCCGCACGCGTCGGGCGGTAAATTTTCGGGCGGCGTATCCCCGCGTAAAATAAGGTAGCTGCCCGCAATCCGCACCCCGCACTTGCGAATAATTAAGCCTTGAAAGCCGAGGTCGGTGATAAATTCCTCACGGGCGCGCCAAGTATTTTTGACTTCGTAAACGGCATAGCCGTCCCCCGTTTTCCGCAAAATATCCGCCGCGCAGAAATTGCCGTACCAAGTAAACGCCGCCTCGCAAATCACGGGCGTGTTTTCTTCTAAAAGCTCGGTGGTTTTGGCAATCATTTGGCTGTAATTGAGCCGTCCGTCCTCGCGGTAGGCTGTCGTTTCGGTGAATTCGCCGAAAATGCCCATCGCGTTATCCCCAAACTCGTTGCCTGCGTCAAGGCGGGCTTGCACTTCGGGCGGAATGATTTTAAGCTCGGGCGCGTGCGCGTCGAGCCACAGCATTTTTTCGCATTGTAGGCCGCGGACAAAGTCCGTTTTGGAAATGGGCATAGTCTTGCGCTCCGTGTGATATTATTCTCATATAGTATAGCAAAAAGGCTGGTTTTTGTCAAGAAATGCGCGCTCGGCTTTATTTGGCAGAAAAAAATTCAAATTAGGGCTTTACAAACGTCGAATTTTGTGTTATAATGCGCTTACAAAAACCGAAAAGGAGGTTTTTCTATGACAAAAAAGAAACTTTCGCTATTGAAGGCGTTTTCCTCTTTGGCGATAATTCTCATCTATGCGGTATATTTTATTTTCTTCCTTACATACGGACAAACGGCGTTTCAGCGCGCGGCGGATAAGATGGGTGAACAGCAAACGCTGGGCGGACTTGGCGCGGCGGTTGGATTAATGTTCGCCTTAATCGCTTTGATTTCCTTTGCTGCTGCTGCGTTGCTGTTTCTTGTTTCTTGTATCGGTAATTTTGCAAGCAAGGGTAAAAGGGTGATTGCGTTTACCGTGGTGAGTATAGTTGCGGAAGTTTTGGCGGTAGCTATTCTGTTTTTCGTGAATTTGTTTACCTTTGACGGAACGTTATACGACGTAGTGATGGTGGGTGCAACCGCAATACTAGATTTGGCGGTTTTGGTAAGCTTTGTCATTAGTATCATTGTCTTAGCAAAACAAAAAACAGCCCTCGACGAATAACGAAAATCACAATAAAAAAGACGGCGCTTGCCGTCTTTTTTTTGCCTTAATTCAACATTCAGCATTCCGCATTTATTAAAACTCTGCGGCGGCAGGAACCTCTTCCGCCTTGTTTTGCAAGGAATAGAGGTCGAATTCCGTGTCAATATCAAAATCCTCTGCCGAATCAAACGCGGCGAGCTTGGAAACGGAAACTTCGTAAGCCGTCATGGTGCGGATATCCGTTTCCGAAAATTTCTTTTGATATTCGCGGCTTTGTATGCGTCCCGAAATGGCGATTTTGTCGCCCACGCACAAATTTTTGACGAAGCGCGCGTTTCTGCCCCACGCAATACACGGGATATAGTCGGATTTGTTATACGCGCGGTTGACGGCGACGAGCACGTCGGCAATTTCGCGGTTGAACGGGGTGGTACGATAGACGGGCGGCTTGCAAATATAACCGCTCAAAAGAATGGTGTTGGGATTCTTTTCGGGCAGTTCGGGGAGCAATTCGCGCACGAAAACGGTGAGCATAAGCCGTGATTTTCCGTTTTCTATCTTGTTATAGCTGCGGAATTGGCCGAGAGCGCAAATGGTTTTGCCTTTGGCGAGCATACCCCCTTGAATAAGCCGTTCCGAGAGGGTGACGGGCAGGATATCCGCTTGCCCCGAAAGGCGCATGACGCGGACGAAAAACTCGTAGAAGCCCTCGCCGTAAACCTCGTGGGAAAAGGTAGCGTCGCTGACGATTTCCCCCATTACGTAGACCTTGTTGTTTTTTTCTGTGACGTAGTTCATATAGTTACCTCCAAATGTAATAAGTTGCTTGTGTAGATGACGGTGTGTAAAGCTTAAAAGCTTGTTAGAAACCGACCGCTCATACCGCTTGGGTGTTTCATTAAGAAACGGAAAGCGTGTAGTAAGGCTGTGTCAAACTTCAAGTTTGAATTGTCTTCCGTTGTGGTCGATGGTGTAATTTTCCGTGTAGATAAGTTCGGAAATGGGCCCGAAGGTAAAACCCCGATTTGTGAGGGTGGACAATATCATAGGGAGCGCCTCGGCGGTGTGCAAGCCGTTGTTATGGCAGAGGATAATCGAGCCGTTTTTCGCGCCGTTGA
>JAFTMQ010000186.1 GCA_017452305.1 Clostridia bacterium
CCGACCACATATAGCCGTTGCCGGGGCCCCATTCCCCTTCCGTATCGGGGAAAAGACAGATGGGAAGAAGCTCCCAATGCGCCAAGTCCGTACTACGCGCGTGTCCCCAATACATATCACTCCAATAATTGCTGAACGGATGGTGTTGATAATACAAATGATAATAGCCGTCGTAATATACCAAGCCGTTGGGGTCGTTATTCCAATGCGCATATTGCGAATAATGGTATTGCTGACGATATACTTCGCTATAATAAGTGTAATCGCTTTCCGCATAATGCGTTTCTTCAAAGCGCACCTTTGCGTTAAAGCAGTTATAGCCGAGCGTACCGCCGTTATATTGTACGCCCTCGGGAAGCTTTTCCAACGTGTTCAAGTTATACTCGTTATCTACGCCGAAACGACGAATATTGTCCGCATAAAATTCGCCGTAAACCGCATCGTCTTCTACCGTAATAACAACTTTGAGCTGTACCTTGTCAATCGTTGCAACCTTGGGGTTTACCAAACTCTTTTCCCCGTCCGTCATCTTATCGTTGCCGATATACCAATCCTTTAACAGCTCCACCGCCGCCATCGACTCGCCTTCGTTTTTATAGAAATACAAGAGCTTTACACTGTTTTCCTTGCGGTCGATATTGAAAGCCCAATACTCGCTACGCGTTTCCGTTTCGCTTGCACCAAAAACAAGCGCACCCGCTTGACCGCTTTCAAAATTCACCGTGGTGGTATATACAAAGCTTTCGCCCGCCGCGTAAGATTTTTCCGATAAGAGGAATGCGTCGCCGCCGTCTTCCAACGTAACGCTGGGCAAAGCCGTCGCTTGCGCAACTTCCGTCGCCATCGTATATGCGCCACCGATAAAACAAAGCCCTGCCAATGCCGCTGCTATGGTTAATCCTACTTTCTTCTTCATCTTTTCTCCTTATTATGGAATCGTTCCCAAAATTTGTCCAAGAAAAAGGCGAAGTCGCCTTTCTTGTCAATATTTACAAAATTATAAATGCGCTTTTACCGTTGCCAAATCAGGTAAGCAATCGATTGCGCCGCGGCCTAACGTATTCAACGCGCCGCAGACGTTGCCGAATTGAAAAGCGTTGTGAAACACTTCTTCCGTCCAAGCTTTTCCGTCGATTTGCGATAAAATGCCCGCGTAAAACGCGTCGCCCGCACCCGTAGTATCCACAGGCTTCACGGGAATAGAAGACACTCGCGCGCTCTTGCCGCCATAGCGCCACTCGCTCCCCTTTGCCCCCAAGGAAACACACACCAATTTGTCGGTGAGGCTTTCCACGTATGCGTTTGTGAAAATATCCGTTTCTTCCTCGGAAAATTTCACGATATCCGCACGCTCGATAAGCTGTTTATACACAGCCACCGCCGCTTGCGTATCTCTGAAAATGTCGTCGCGGAAATTTACGTCGAAGCTGACAAGCTTGCCCGCCTTTTTCGCACGCTCCGCCAAGCGCAACGCATATTCCTCGCCTTGCTTTTCGCTTAACATCAACGAGCCGATATGCACGATCGTCGCTTTGTCGAAAATCTCGTCGGGGACTTCGGGCAAACGGTAATCCGCCGTATTTTTACGGTAGAAACAAAAAGCTCTTTCCCCCGTTTTGTCCAATTCCACAAACGCAAGCGTCGTGTTCACTTCGGCGTCCTTTTTGACGTAGGAATAGGTCAAGCCCTGTTCGCGCACAAACCGCTCTAAAAATTTACCGATAATATCATCACCGACACACCCGACAAATGCCGTTTCCGCGCCGAATTTTGCGGCAGCGCACGCCACGTTAAAGGGTGCGCCGCCCGCTTTTCGTTCGTAATAAAAGGTGTTATCCTTTTCCGCGCCAATCATATCGACGAGGATTTCGCCCACGCAAAGTATCATACCTTTACTCCATTTATTTTTGATATATGTTAATGCTATCCAAGCCCAACAATCCCCAATTCGACGTTGCGTTATCTACGATTTCTACGTAGCAAACCATTTCCGACGCGTTCTTGATTTCGTAGTTGTATGCATTCAAGGTTGCGTCTCTGAAATTAGGGTTAGAATACCAAGCCACCACTTCGCCCGTTGCTGCGTTGATAATACGCAAGCATACGTCTTGACGATCTGCACCGCTGCCGCCCATCTTAAAGGAAATCGAGCTGTTTGCTTTCAAAACGAAGGTGTTACTGCGAAGCGTACCCATCAAATGTTCGAGGTTGCCGTTTTCGGGATTCAGTTCTACACCCGTGAACGAGAAGTTACCGTCCTTTTCAATAACGCGGTTTGCATCATTCCAGAAATAGTTGATATCGGTTACTCTACCAGGAACGTCACCGCTCACAAGCGACCAACCCAACAAGTTACCCGTTTCGAAACCGCCGTTCATTACGTTGTAAATGCTGTCTACCTTATTCACAGCTACGTTATGTCCGGGTAAATCTGCCTCGTTTGCGTAGTAGGTTTTAAATTCGTCGCAGAAAATCAAACCGTAATCACCAGTTGCGTTATCCACGAAATTGATATATACCAATTTGCCGATATACGCCGACAAATCCGCCTTATAACGAATCAATTCGCAATCTCTCATAAATTCGTTATAGAAATGGCCGTATTTAACGCCCGTAACTGCGTCGATAACTTCCATATATACTTGGTCGGGATTCTTCACGCCGCCAACGTTGAAGGTAATCCAACCGATGCCGCCAACCTCAAATACGTTGGATTGCAAAGTACCTTTTGCGCCTTCGCTTTGGTCGGGCGCATAGCAAGAGAAGAATTTGCCTACTCTTTCAAAAGAGCCAAACCAATCGGTATCCGCTTCGCTGATGTCGCCGATGTTGGAGCTCTTCGTCCAACCGTCCATACCGCTTTCAAAACTGCCGTTATACAAATCATAAATGGTTGCTTGATGCGCCACTTCGTTTGCAAGCGTATATTTTTTGTTGATGGGTTCTGCCAAGTGCAACGTATCTACGCTGTCCAAGAAGAACAAGCCGAAATCGCCGCTTGCAAAGTCGCTAATGCGCAAATATACTTCTTGACCTACGTACTCGGTCAAGTCTGCCTTATATGCGTTCAATTCGCAACCCAAACGGACGTCGCCAACCACTTCATATTTATGGTTTTGGTTGTAATAGCGTTTTAAAATATTGCCCGTAGCCGCTTCTACAACGTCTACGTGAACGTAGGTGCTGTTCTTTGCGCCGCCAAGCTTATACGTGATCCAACCGCTTTTCGAAACGGTGAACGTAGAAGACGTCAACGCGCCTTTATTTTTTTCCAACTCCACGCCTTCATACGCGCTGAACATATTCGTTCCGTCCAAACCGAAGGGGAAACCGTCTGCATTCAAAGGGTCGTTCTTCCAATAATGCGTTTCGCTCGATACCGCACCGATGTTGCCCGTAAGCGTCCAACCGTCTATGC
>JAFTMQ010000187.1 GCA_017452305.1 Clostridia bacterium
AAATGATATTCCAAGCGTTGTCCGCCTTGTGCAAATCTTGCATAATCATTTCCATCATCAATTTCGTACTGCCGTAGGGGTTGGTGGTGGAAAGGCGGCAGGTTTCGTCCAAGGGCAAACGCTCGGGATCGCCGTAAACGGTTGCAGACGACGAGAAGATAATCTTCTTGACGTTATGTTTTTCCATAATTTGCAACAAGGATACCGTGCCGCTAATGTTATTTTCGTAATATTTCAAGGGCAATTTACAGCTTTCGCCAACCGCCTTGAACGCCGCAAAGTGAATAACGGCGTCGAATTTGTGCGAAGAGAAAATTTCGTCCATCTTGTTCACGTCGCGAATGTCCGCCTCGTAAAACGTAACCGTTTTGCCCGTGATTTTTTGGACACGGCGCAAGCTTTCGGGGCTGGAATTACTAAAATTATCTACTACAACGACGTCGTAGTTCTTGTTTAAAAGTTCTAAAACTGTGTGCGAGCCGATATAGCCGCAGCCGCCCGTTACTAAAATCGTGGCCATAATTATACCTCGTTTATGATTTTTGATAGATTTTAGGTTATTTTTCCTCTTTTTCGTCCTCGTCTTCCTTTTCGCCGACGACACGAGTGCGGACTTTAAGGACTTTTTGCTTACTCGCCTTTACGATACGGATTTCCAAATCTTCAAAGCGGAAGGTTTCGCCGATGGGGGGTATGATACCGAATTGCTCGGTTACCCAACCGCCGACGGTGTTGGACTCGAACTGCTCGTAGTCCACCTCTTTTTCGTATAAATCAAAGAAGGGTTCCAACTCGCACTTGCCGTCCACCCAAAATTCGCCTTCGGCAATCTTGCCAAAGAGTACTTCCTCTTCGTCGTGCTCGTCCCAAATTTCGCCGACGAGCTCTTCCAAAATATCTTCGAGGGTAACGATACCCACCAAGCCGCCGTATTCGTCGGAGACCGCCGCCATGTGAATTTTTTGCTTTTGAAGCTGTCTCAAAAGGGTGGAAATTCTCGTGTATTCGGACGTGAACACAACGTCTTGTACGACGTGGGAAATGTTCTTTTCGCCGCGAAGGTAAGCAAGGAAGAAGTCGCGCTCGTGCACCAAGCCGATGACGTTGTCAATCGTGTCCTTATACACGGGCAAGCGGGAATAGCCGCAGTTTTCAAACACGGTGCGGATTTCGTCCATTGTGGAATCTTCCGCAACGGCAAACACGTCCACACGCGGCACGAGAATATCCTCTACCTTCAAATCGTCAAATTCAAGCGCGGAACGGAGCAGCTCGGATTCTTCTTCTTTGAGCGTACCGCTCTCTTCCGCCTCGTCCACGAGGGTCATGAGTTCTTCATCGGTGACCGTTTCATCCTTTTTGAGCTTGAAAATCTTGGTCAAAAGGAATTTATAGCCGTCGAAGATTTTGCAAATCGGCCAAAGCAGCCAATAGAAAACGACCATCAACGGATAGAAGAAGAAACACATTCTTTCGGGGTAAACGCTTGCAAAATATTTGGGCGTAATTTCGCCGCAAATAAGCACGACAACCGTCAAAACCGCCGTGGAAACGACGTCGGAGTACGCTTTGCCCATTAACAATTCTGCAAATAATACCGTACCGATTGCAGACGCGGACAAATTGACGATGTTGTTGCCGACGAGAATTGCGGTAACGAGCTTGTCGTAGTGCGTATCCGCAAATTTGAATACGGCCTTTGCGTTCTTTTTGCCCGTAGTAACAAGCGATTTAAGCTTGATTTTGTTCGCGCAAGAAAACGCGGTTTCCGTGCCCGAGAAGAAGCCGGAAAGAAGCACTAATGCGATGATGGCGACAGTGAGCCACGCAACGAGCTGTGTGTTGACGCCGCCGTTAGCCGCCAACAGAGATAGACTTGGGTCCATAGTAGTTGTTGAATATCCTCCGATATGTAAAAATTTTTTTGCGGAACAGGCGCGATCTGTTTTTGCGCATATTCTCACATTTATCATTATAATACTTTTTTCAAGCATTTGTCAACATAACTTAGCGTTCGTAGGCGCTTTTTTAGTAAATTTTTAAGGTTTTTACACAATTTTTTCAATTTTCTTTTCCTTAGGAAAAGAGAAAAGGAGCGCCGCGGCTTGGCGCGGCGCTTTTATCTTGCGCGTTATTACGTTTTTGCCTTGCCTTTTTTAAAAGCGATTTCCCGTTTCTCCTCGGTGGGAATTTCAGCAAAATGGCAGGAGACAAAATGCCCCGTCTTTACCTCTTTGAGGGGGGCAGGTATGCGTTGACAGCATTCTTGCGCCATGAAACAGCGGGCATGGAAGGGGCAGCCCTTGGGCGGATTTGCCGCGCTTGGCATATTGCCCGAAAGCAGGATTTTTTGGGGCGGTTTCCCCTCTTTTCCCGCTTGCATGGACGGAATTGCACTAATCAGAGCGACGGTGTAGGGGTGGAGCGGGTTGGAAAATACCTGCTCCGCCTCCCCCATTTCGACTATTTTGCCAAGGTACATCACCGCCAAGCGTTGAGAAATATAGCGGACAACCGACAAATCGTGCGAGATGAAAAGGTAGGTAAGCCCCTCTCGTTCCTTTAAATCGTTTAGCAGATTTAAAATTTGCGATTGGACGGACAAATCAAGGGCGGAAACGCACTCGTCGCAAACGACGAATTTAGGCTTGACGGCAAGGGCGCGCGCGATACAAACGCGTTGCCGCTGACCGCCCGAAAATTGGTGGGGATAGCGGTTAAGCATATACGGTTGCAGTCCGCATTTTTGCATAATTTCCGTAAGATACACCTGCATTTGCGGCGAGCCTTTTTTGTAAAATTTATGCGCGGCAACCCCCTCTTCGATGATTTGCCCCACCGTCATACGCGGATTGAGCGAGGAATAAGGGTCTTGGAAAATAATTTGCAGTTCACGGCGAAGTGCGCGCAGCTCCTTGCCCTTTAAGGCGGTAATATCCACCTCCTCCCCCTCTTTGCCGCGGTAAATCACGCTGCCCGAGGTGGGTTTATATAACTGTAAAAGCGTCCTGCCAAAGGTGGATTTTCCGCAACCGCTTTCCCCGACAAGCCCAAACGTTTCCCCTTTTTGGATATCGAGACTAATTCCCTCGACGGCGCGAAGATAGGGGCGGTGACGGCTGAACAACGATTTTTTGGGAAGCGGAAAATGCTTTTTAAGTGATTTGACGGACAACAAGGTCTGCGTGCTTTGCACTTTGTCTTTCCTCCTTTTTGGGATAGAAACAGCGGATAAAATGATTTTCTTCGCCGTGCATTTGGAAAAGAGCGGGCTCTTCCTCTTGGCAACGCTTGGTGCAATATTTACAGCGGGGCGAAAATTTACAGCCCTTGGGTAAATCGAGAGGGTGAGGTACGTTGCCCGCAATCGTTTCCAAGCGTTTTTGGGGATTTTGCGCACTTGGCGCAGAGCCGAGAAGCCCCTCGGTGTAGGGGTGTGAATAGGTGGGATTTGCAAAAAGGACGGGGGCAGGTACGCGTTCAACGATTTGTCCGCAGTACATCACCGCGACGTCGTCCGCCATTTCATTGACCACGCCTAAGTCGTGCGTGATAAACAAAATCGCCGTTTGATTTTCTTCTTGCAGCTCCCGCATGAGCTCTAAAATTTGCGCTTGAATGGTAACGTCGAGCGCCGTAGTCGGTTCGTCCGCGATTAAAATATCGGGCTTACAAGCGAGCGCCATGGCAATCACCACCCGTTGGCGCATACCCCCCGAAAGCTGATGCGCGTATTGCTTGGCGACGCGCTCGGGGTTGGGAATACGCACCTTTTCCAACATTTTTTCGCCCGCCGCCCAAGCCTCTTTTTTGGACATTCCGCGATGGATTTGGTAGGGCTCGCCCACCTGCCTGCCGATAGTAAAAACGGGGTTGAGCGCCGTCATTGGCTCTTGGAAAATGACGGAAATTCTATCCCCGCGCACCTCGTTCATTTGCTTTTCGCTAAGCTTGGCAAGGTCAGTGGTTTTTTCTCCGTCCGCGAACAAAATTTCCCCCTTTTCGATATAGCCGTTTTCATCGAGCAAGCGAAGAATGCTCATTGCGGAAACGCTTTTTCCCGATCCGCTTTCCCCCACGAGCGCGAGCGTCTTTCCCCTTTCGAGAGAGAAAGTAACGTCGTTAACGGCGCGGACAAGCCCCCTACGCGTTTTGAAGCAGGTATGCAGTTGATTGACTTGCAGTAATGGCATAATCACTCCGTTTTTTATTCTCTATTCGCGCTTGGTGTCGAAGCAATCGCGCAAGGCGTCGCCGATGACGTTGATACAAATGACGGCGAGGGACAAAAACAGCGCGGGGAAAAGCCACTGCCACCAATAATTTTGTATGACCATACTGTTGTTACTGCCCGAAAGCATATTCCCCCACGTCGGGCGGGGCGGTTGAACGCCGAAGCCGAGATAGGACAGCGAGCTTTCCGTAAGCAAACAGCTTGCAAAATCCAAGGTCATACTTACCAAAATGACGGAAAGGACGTTGGGCAAAACGTGGCGAAAGGCGATTTTTCCCTCCGAAATCCCCATCGCGCGGGCGGCGAGGACAAACTCCTTTTCCCGTTCCGAAAGCACTTGACCGCGAATCATACGCGCCAAGCCCGTCCACGAAAGCGCGCCCAAAATGAGCATAATGATAAAAATCCGCGCCGTTTCGCCGATATTGTAATTTTTAATGATTTGCGAAAGGAGCATAGCAAAGGGCAAAAAGGGCATGGACGAAAATATTTCCGTCACGCGCATTAAAAGAGTATCCACCGCGCCGCCAAAATAGCCCGCCACGCACCCGACGAGAATGGCGATAACGGACGACACGATGACGGCGACGCCGCCGATGGTGAGTGTCATTTTCCCGCCGTGGATAATGCGCGCAAATACGTCGCGCCCCCTGCCGTCCGTACCGAATAAATACCCTTTTAGTCCCACGCTTTCCTGCAATTTACCCGCGTTGTCAACGGTATAAGTTTGCATAGCGCCCGCAAACGCGCTTGTACACTTCCCTTTTTTGAGGGTGCATTGTCCGTAGGCATTATGTCCCCAAGCATATACCCTGCCCTCGTCCGTTATGCCGACGAAATGGCGGGTACCGCCGTCGAGGCTTACAAAGCGTTCCTCGTCTTTTAATCTTGGCAAAATATCTTCCCCATTCTCAAACGCGCCCGCGACAACGAGCTCGCCATCGTCGCAAAGAAGGGCAATACACTTGTTATCCGTGGCAATTTCCCGCACTTTTCTACCTACCATGTACGCGTTGAAGTCGTTTTGTCTGCCGTTTTTCGCGCTTATGGCAGCGTGGAAAATATCCTCTTTGCCCGTGCTAATTTCCCCCTCTTTGGTGAGTGCAACCGCCGCCGAGCCCGTGAAAAGGAGCTTTTCTATTCTCTCCGCATTTTGAAAATCGGCAAGGTTTTTGACGGCGTTAATATTTCCCCAAACGTAGCATTTTCCGCTCTTTAAAATAAGCGCGCTCGCTTGATATCCACACGAGAGGGACGCGACCTCGTCGGGATTTACGCCTCCGACAAGCTCCGTGGGCATCGGCAAGGCGTTGAGGACAGCTTGCGTGCCGTATTGTCCGCGGCTGTTATCCCCCCAACCGACGATTTTGCCCGTCTTGGTGAGGGCGAGAATATGGTCTTTCCCTGCCGCGACAAAAGCCACCCCCTCTTTTTGTACAACTTCGGGGATTTTTTTGAGGTTGGTTTTGGTAAGTCTATCCTTGCTTTCTCCCCAAATATACAGTTTTCCGTTTGTATCCACACCGATGGTAAAGCCCGAAAAGCCGTCGATAAACGCCACCCCTTTTTTTAGCTTACGCGGCACGGCGCGCAGGGAATAGCTCGGCGCGAGATTTTGCTGTAACGGATCGGTGTAATTGACGTCAAGACGGACGAACGCGGGCGCGATAAAGGTAAACAGCGTGAGCGCGGCGAGGATTACAAGCGCGGCAACCGCCCCTTTCTTGGCGAAAAACACCGCGCGTAAGCGTTTTGCGGGTGTTTCCAACCCCTCTTTGTCGAGTGAAAGCAGTTCCTTCCCGCCCCCGAAAAGGGCGCGCTTTATCCACCGCCAAACCCGTTTCAACGCGGACATGGTATATCCGAATGCCCGTTTTAGCCAATTTTTTTGCACGTGGATACTCCCCCTTTTTATTGATGAACACGAATGCGCGGATCGACGAGTCCGTAAGCCAAATCGACCACGAGATTTCCCACGAGCGCAAGTAAAATATAAAACATTTGCATTGCCAAGACGATTTCGTTATCCCCTGCGGTGAGCGCGTCGAAATACACCTTGCCGATGCCGTTCAAACCGAAGATATTTTCTATCATAATCGAGCCCGAAAAAATGCCGAGCAACCATCCGACGACAAGCGCAACGATGGGGATAAGCGCGTTTCGCCACGCGTGGGAGCGGACGATTTTTTTAAGCGGCAAGCCCTTGGCGCGCGCCGTCCGAATGCAATCGAGCGAGAGCGCGTCGAGCATGGACGCGCGGACGTAGCGCGTCATTCCGCCGAGCGAACAAAAGGTCATGACGATGAGGGGCAGGGCGAAGTGATACAGCTTATCGAGCACCGCGCGAAAGCCCGTGTAGTCCTTGCCAACCGAGCTCATACCCGACACGGGAAAAATACCAAGCCGCACGGCAAACAGCCAAATAAACAAAATGGAAATGATGAAAACGGGCAGGCTGTACCCCACAATCGTACCGACTTGCACGGCAAAATCCCGCTTGCTTCCCCGCTTTTCCGCGCAAAAAATGCCGAGCGGAATGGTGATGCTAAGCGCGGCGGCTGTCGTGCATAAATTGAGAAGAATGGTGTTGCGGAGCGGCTCTTTTACCACCTCGGCGACAGGCTTTCCGTAAGCGATAGAGTTGCCCAAATTGCCTTGCAGTAAGCCCTGAAACGCACCGCTGTAAAAGGGCGCAAGCCCCATCCAACGCAAGTAGCGCGTGAAGATACCGCCGTCAAGGCCGAGCTTGCGCTGCCAATACAAATACCGCTCCGCATAAATCAAATTCTTGTTTGCGGCTATCTCTTGCATGGCCATATCCGCCGCCTTGTCGATAGGCAGCATATTGTAAACCGCAAAGACGAGAAAGGACAAAACAAGCAGCACGGCAAGCAGGTATATCAAGCGGCGTAAAAGATACTTCCCCATACTCAACGCATACCTGCCCCGTCCGTTTTGACATAATTAGCGTAAAAATCCGCTTCGTCACGCAGGTAGTTCACGCTGTAATTGTCGTACTTGCTCGGGTCAATCGTCCACGAAAAAGATTGATCGTATATCGCGCCCGTAAAGCCCGTAGCGAAGTTGACCGCCCCATACCTCGCGCGCGTAAAACCGTAGGCGGGCATTTGGCAATATTCGCCGTAGAGCGCCGTGTTCATATCCCCCGAAGAATAGGTGATATACGCGCCGATTTTCGCGCTTGCGTTGGGGTTATTTTGCCAAGCAGTGATGAGTTGGTCGGTGACGAGGTTGGGTTGCGTGCCCATCCAATTGATGACGAGGGGCATATAATATTCGCCGTCTATTTTCTTTGTCCGATATCGATTGTCCGTAGCCGCGAAGGTGAGGTTTGCGTAGCTCTTTTCGTAGCCTTGCAACCGCTTATACCGCACGCCACCCCTGCTTTCGTCGTACGGCTCTCCCTTTTCGTTATATATCCAACCGCCCGCTTTAAGTTCCTCTTTGGCGCGCTCCGTGCTGTAAGAATAACGGTTGAGTTTGAGGGCGTCCTTGGTGGCGAGATAGGCTTCCGAGCCCGCGTGATAGGGCGCGTGCACGACCGTGCCGTACCCGCCCGTGAAGGTCTGCGCGAACTCGTCCCGATCTATCGTGTGCATAACGGCGCGGCGCACCTCGGCAAACTGCGTAGGACCGAAATCGGAACGAAAAGCAAGCTTGCCATAGCCCGCCCTATCATAGTGACTTTCCTTGAAGTTGACGCCGTCCACAAGCGCGAGCGCGGCACGGGTTTCTTCGCCGCCCGTTACGCCCGCCAAGACATCTACCTGCCCCTTTTTGAGTTGGTCGAATTGCGTTTCCGCGATAATTTTCACGTAGGAAATTCGTTCGATGGTCGGCATGCCGCGGTGATCGCCCTTATAGCGCGGATTGCGCTTTAAGGTGGCTACGCGAATGGCAGGATCGTAATTTTCGAGAATATACGGACCCGAATACGGGAATGCGGACGCGGAATAGTTGGCGACGTTGCGTTTGATGACGTCCGCCATCGTGTACGAGGCTACGCCGCCCTTGTCCGTTTTTTGATAAAAATCCTTTTCCAAATACGCGCCGTATCCGTCGTCCTTGATTTTGTAGCTTGCTGCGTAAAGGGGCATGGGTATGGGCGTGAACGCGCCGTAGGCTATCGCATAATAATAATTTGCGTATTCCTCTTTGACGGTGACGGAAAAGGTGTAATCGTCAATAAGCCGAACTCCCGAAAAAGGGACGGGCTCCCCCTCGCCCTCATAGGCGTTGAACGCCTCGTAGCCTTTGAGCGTTACGCCCGCCGCTTCCCCGCCGCCCGCGTCGCGCATGGGCTTACTGCTCCCCACGAGGGTGGAAACGAGATAGTTTTCCGCGCGGATAGGCGAGCCGTCCGAAAAGGTGAGGTCGTCCGCGATTTGCAAGGTGAACGTGCGCGTGCCGTCGGGGTTGATTTCATCCGTGTGCGAGCGCAAAATATTCTTATCCGCCCACGCATACGAGCCACCCATGTCCGTGATGACGGTAGAATAACCGCTTGTTAACGTTTGGATAGCGAGGTCGGCTGCGCCCGGCGAGGACTTGCCGAACGAGGCGTTTCTAAACGCGCCCGAAAGCTCGGTATGGCTACCTAAAATGACGGAATTTCCGTCCGTGAGCGTCGCGCCGACAATCGCATCCGTAACGCTCCAATAGGGGTTGGTTTTTAACTGTGCAATCTTCGCGTTGTACACGTCGTAATACTGATTGGAATAGAGCGGCACCTCGGGCGCGAGGTAATTCCAACGCTGCATAAACAGCCGCCACCACTCGTTGTACGCGGCGGTGGGCGTAGGAAATTTCGCCGTCGGGGTTACGTTATACACCATTGCCATCGACAAAAAGTCCATACCGAGCTCGTATTCCGTGCCGCCTCGAATAAGGTACGCCCTACCGTCCGCCTTTTCCGTAACCTCGTCGAGGGTGACGTCCGCGCCGATTTTTTGATAGACGGACGTAAAATCCTCACGGCGGACAACGTCCTCCATGACGGCGGCATGGTCCTCTTTACCGCAGCCCGCGCAAGCGGTGGCGGTGGACGTTAACGTGAGCATAAACGCGTTTATAAAAAGTGCAAAACAGAGCTTTCGTTGATTTTTCATACTGTTATTCTCTCTCTTTCTCGCCTTTTTTATCCGCGCAAAAGGACAAAAAGTGCAAAATAGCTTGACAGTATGGGTGCGGAGTGCTATACTTATATAAACGTTATTTATAAGGTCGCGCGCATAGAGAGGCAAACTTCCCCCACTTGCGGCGGCCAAGGAGTTATTATGAGTAAAAAAGCACGGATTGAAACAGTATGCGTACAAGGCGGCTACACGCCCGGCAACGGCGAGCCTCGCCAAATCCCCATCATTCAAAGCACGACGTTTAAGTATGCGACGAGCGAGGATATGGGCAAGCTTTTCGATTTAGAGGCGAGCGGATATTTCTATTCCCGCCTGCAAAACCCGACCTGTGATATGGTTGCGGCGAAAATTTGCGCACTCGAAGGGGGCTCTGCGGCGATGTTGACCTCGTCGGGACAAGCGGCGAATTTCTTTTCCGTATTCAATATTGCAACGAGCGGCGACCACGTCATTTCCTCGTCGGCGATTTACGGCGGCACGTTTAATTTGTTTGCCGTTACCATGAAAAAGATGGGCGTGGAATTTACCTTTGTTTCCCCCGATTGCACGGAAGAAGAGTTGAACGCGGCGTTCCGTCCCAACACCAAGGCGGTGTTTGGCGAGACGATTGCAAACCCCGCGCTCTCCGTTTTGGATATCGAAATGTTTGCCAAAGCGGCGCACGCGCACGGCGTTCCGCTCATTATCGACAACACCTTTGCAACGCCCGTGAACTGCCGTCCGTTTGAGTTCGGTGCGGATATCGTAACCCACTCCACCACCAAGTATATTGACGGGCACGGCTCTAGCGTAGGCGGCTGTATTGTCGATAACGGCAAATTTGATTGGCTTGCGCACGCGGATAAATTCCCCGGACTTTGCACGCCCGACGATAGCTATCACGGCATCACCTACGCGGAAAAGTTTGGCAAGGAAGGCGCGTTTATCACCAAGGCGACGGCGCAATTGATGCGCGACTTTGGTTGCACGCAATCGCCGCAAAGCGCATTTTATATTAACCTCGGCTTGGAAAGCTTGCACGTGCGTATGGAAAGACATTGCTTGAACGGCTTGAAGGTGGCGGAATTCTTGCAAGCAAACGAAAAAATTTCGTGGGTGAATTACCCCGATTTGCCCGGCAATAAATATTACGAGTTAGCGAAAAAGTATATGCCAAAGGGCACTTGCGGCGTGGTAAGCTTTGGCGTAAAAGGCGGCAGAGTGGCGGCTGAAAAGTTGATGAAGGCATTGAAATTGATTGCCATTGAAACGCACGTAGCGGACGCACGTAGCTGCTGCTTGCACCCTGCAAACGCAACCCACCGCCAAATGAACGAGGAAGAATTGATTGCGGCGGGCGTACCCGGCGATTTAATTCGTCTTTCCTGCGGCTTGGAAAATTACGAAGACTTGATTGAGGACATTCAACAAGCGCTTGACACCATCTAAATTGGCGTTTTGGACGGATTTATCCGTTCAACGCGTACATGGTAGCTTGATTTATTAAAAAATACAAGAAGAAAGGTGGCATTATGCCTATTAAAATCCCCGACAATTTACCTGCGGTAAAAACGCTGGAAAGTGAAAATATCTTCGTGATGACGGAAAATCGTGCTATCACGCAGGATATCCGTCCGCTCCGCATTCTTATCGTCAATTTAATGCCGAAGAAGATTGAAACGGAAACGCAGTTTGCGCGGCTTCTCGGCAACTCCCCCTTGCAGGTGGAAATGGAACTGGTGCATATGCAATCGCATCAATCCAAAAACGTAGCGCAGGAGCATTTGCTCGCGTTCTATAAAACGTTTGACGACGTTAAAAACCAAAAATTCGACGGCATGATTATCACGGGCGCGCCCGTGGAGCATATGCCCTTTGAGGAAGTGGAATATTGGGACGAGCTTTGCGAAATTATGGAATGGAGCAAAACCAACGTGCACAGCACCTTCCACGTTTGTTGGGGGGCGCAAGCGGGCTTATATTATCATTACGGTATCCAAAAACACGAGGTTAGCGAAAAGCTGTTCGGCGTTTTCCCCCATACCGTAGAATATAAGCAGTCTATTTTATTCCGCGGCTTTGACGACGTGTTTATGGTGCCGCAATCTCGCCACACGACAGTGCTCCGCGAGGACATTGAACAGGTGAAGGAGCTGCGCATTTTGGCTTCGTCGGATAGGACGGGCATATATGCCGTTTCCACCAAGGGCGGCAGGCAAATCTTCATTACGGGACATTCCGAATATGACCCCGACACCTTGAAAAACGAGTATTTCCGCGATTTGTCGCAAGGCAAACCCATTTCTATCCCCGAAAATTATTTCCCGAATAACGACCCGAATATGCCGCCCCTTGTTTCTTGGCGCGGACATGCACACCTCTTATTCTCGAATTGGTTGAACTATTTTGTATATCAAAGCACCCCTTACGATATCAAGAAAGTGAAAAAGGTAAAATAACAAACACCCCGTTGGCGGTATGCCAACGGGGTTCTTTTTTTATTCATCGCGTACATAGGTGGGTGTTAATTATTGCCATCAACAAAAACCACGCCTAATTGTTGCCTTCTTGTTTCGTTTTTTGTCTCTCTGTATTGAGTAAGCAACTTATCTTCTTCGGGCGTAAGCCACGCATGCACTTTGCCTTCATGACCGAATTTCACGCCCGTGCAATCGTCGGATATTCCCAAAAGGAAATCTGTCGTTACATCAAAAAAATTCGCCATAGCAACAACGTATTGCGTATCGGGAATACGCTTATCATTTTCCCAAAGCGAAATACTGTCTTGCGTTACGCCAAGAATATCCGCAAGCGTATTTTGCGTGCAATCCATTTCCCTACGCAAATCCCTAATTGTTTTTCCTATCTTATTCATAGCAACAGTTTACTACAATCTGTCGTATTTTAGCTATGGTTACGACATATTGTCGTAAATCGCTTGACAAACGACATCTTGTCGTATATAATTATGATAACGACAAATCGTCGTACTATTTTGGTAAGGCTTAGGGGATATATAATGAAACGGGTTGCCATATTTTTATTTACAATATTAATAATCGCACTTTCCCTCACAAGTTGCACAACCACCAATCACGTTTGCATTGTAGAACAATGGATTAACATACAAACTGCAACTTGCGAGCAAGTTGGTATTGAAATGGGAACTTGCCAAATTTGCAACAAAAGTGAAACTCGCATCTTGCCCAAACTACAACACGATACCGTAAATGGAAGGTGCTCGAATTGCAAAAAAGTCGTTAATGCCTACTCTTTTTTAGCATATTACATAAAAACGAATGGTGAATACAGCGAAGGTGGTGAATATTGTTTATATCTTGATGACACTACAATAGATGGAACAACTTAT
>JAFTMQ010000188.1 GCA_017452305.1 Clostridia bacterium
CATTCTTGCCCGAGCCGAGGTTTGCTCTGTCGCTCTTGCTCGTGTTCGTCGTTTGGAATACTTGCAAATATTCCGCATTGTATTCACTCGAATTGGTAAGCAACGCACCTGCGTTCATACCGTCGTAGCTCGTATCGTTTGCCGTCCAAGCTTCCGAGCCGTTCGTCTTTGCGTTCATCGAATAGTTGGGTGCGTTCTTGCCCGAACCAAGGTTTGCTCTGTCGCTCTTGCTCGTATCCGTCTTTTGGAATACTTGCAGATATTCCGCGTTATATTCGCTGGAATTTGTAATCAACGTGCCTGCGTTCGTACCATTATGACTTGTATCGTTCGCCGTCCAAGCTTCCGAGCCGTTCGTCTTTGCGTTCATTGAATAGTTGGGTGCGTTCTTGCCCGTGAATTGCGTCATAATCCAAACGTTGCCACCCTTTGCACCCATATCGAAGGATACAAATTGATTTACAACGCCCTCTGCCGTAACGCCTTTCGTCGCTTGCACCTTATTCAAGGTTGCTTCCGCGCTAAGCTTCAACACCTTTTCCTCGGGCTCATCCCCGCCGTCGTCTACTACGCGGCCGTCGTTGAATACTTCGCCGAGTACACGGGTGGGAACAAAGTTGCTTCCCTCGGAAGGTTGTTTTGCTTCGCAAAGCGTAATAAGCTGTTCTCTATATTCGTAAGAAGCCGTAATATTATAGAGAAGTGCATCCAAGGTTTTTGCGGGTTTCGCATAAGAGAAGGTAACGCTTTCAGGACCTTGCAAGCTTCCGCCTACGTTTACGCCGATGTTACCCATATAGGTTGCATACGTACCGCCCAAAACGTGCGTTGCGTGCGTTGCTTCGCCAACCGATTTACTAACCAACGTAAGCGTGCCGTTTTCGTCAACGGTGAAGAGGTACGCCGTCAATCTTGCGCTGTTCGTCATACTTTCGGGAATGATTTCATAGCCTACGATTTGGATATAACGCACGTTATCCTTGTAGTTATACATACCCATATTAAGACCGTCGTCAACAGAGCCGCGGAATTCGTAATGCGTTTGATAACCTCTATAAAGAACGATGTCTTTCCAAGCTCTTTCGGACGTATTGCAAAGCAACATACCGCCGGGCGTATATTCTTTGCCGAGCATATTGCCTGCCGCGTCTTTCTTAATGGTGTATGCGCCATCCCATTCGGACGTCAAGTTTAATACTTGAATACCGTAGTTAGGCGCGTTTTTGCCTACGAATTCCGACAAGAACCATACGTCACTTGCTTCTTCCATATCAAAAGCAACCCATTCTACGCCGGTTGCAACACCTGCCGTCGCTTGAATTTGCTTAAATGTCGTGGTGCCAAGCTCGCCCGTAACCACTCTAATTTCCGCCGTTTCGGTTACGTTTCCGTTCTCGAACGTACCGTAAACTTGTACGGGTACGTCCGTGTCCGGTGCATACGTACCTTGCAACGCGTGCGAACGAACATCCGCATCGTAGGTGTATTCTTGACCGTTTTCAATAACGGTGTACTTTTCTACGAAGTAACGGGTAGGCCAGCTTACGATGTCCATCTCTTTGGTAAGCGCCAATGCCGTATATACGCGGCCAACGGAAATGGGCTCCGTAATCGCCGCTCCCTTATAGACCGCGCCGTCGAAAACGGGCGCAACCTTTACCATATATTCCGCGTCGGGATAAACTGTTTCGTCCGTAAACGCGAACGCAGGCTCGGTAACGTCTATATAATCGTTATCATCTACCCATACGCGATATGCCGTAGCGCCTTCGATAGCTGTCCAACTCAACGTTTTCGCGAGCGGATCGTAAGAGGTTTCTACTTTTGCCGCCGCATACGTAGCGTTAAATGCATTCACGGTAATCGTCGTTTGCGCGCTGCCCTTTGCGTTTTCCGCTTTTACGTCAAATACGTAAACGCCCTCGTTGGCGAAGGTGAACTCGGTAGCCGTGTCGGGAATTTGAACGTCCGTTTGGTCCTCTACGCCCTCTACAACACTCGTAAAATCATAGGACAAGAATTGAAGCTGCGATTCGAGATTGCCAGGCGTTACAACGTATTGGCTCGCCGTGAAAATTTCTTCAAACGATCTCGTTGCGCCTTTGCTTGCGGTGGGAATTCTGCCCGATTCTTGGAATTTAGGCGCTTCCGGCAATACGTTAATGGTGCAAGTCAAGTATGTAGATTTCCCGTTTAAAATACGTTCAATCGTAAACGTGTACGTCGTTTCTTGTTCCAAAATGAAAATCATCGAGTTCAACGGTTTATCCGTGACCTGCACGCCGTTGATCGCATCGTAATAGCTTACGTATAACTTATATTCCGCATCGTCATTTTCTTCCAAATAATTTCTGAAATACACTTGCTCGGTAATCCCCATTTCCGTGGGAACTTCTTCCGTGAATTCAAACGGGGGCACTTTACCGCCGTCTTTTCCGCAAGAACAAGCAACCATACCCGTAGCGACAAATGACATTGCCAACACTAAAAACAGTTGTTTAAATTTTCTCATCTTTTACTCCTTAATTTTTTTTATAAAACCCTTTGGGGTGTTTTATTTTAGCCTTTTAACCCACCGACAGACATGTTTGTGAGCATCAATTTTTGTCCAGACGCAAATAACGTTAACGGTACGAGCGCCGACAGCATAACCAAGCCGAAGAATGCCGGTTTTCCCGCAAGAAGTGCCGACGGGGTTTCGTCCGCGATCCAAATACCCAATGCAAGGTTGGGATAATTCGTCCAATAAATTTGCGGCGTCGTATAGTTGTTCCACGCGCCCATAACCGCATTGATATACAGCGCCAACACACACGGGAAGGCTTGCGGCAATACCACGTGGCAAAATACCTGCAAACAGGTTGCCCCGTCCATAAACGCCGCTTCGCTGTATTCCTTGCTAATCCCTTTAAAATAGCCGTACATAATCAACGCTTGCATATCAAAGCCCGTGAAATAGGTAATGATATACAACGGATTTTTGACAAGCTGCAACGTACGCATCAGCTTGTACGCCGCCGCGCCAGCACCGATAACGGGAATGGTGATACGGAAAATAATAATGCCGTATATAAACTTCTTCGCGGGGAAATTATACCGCGCCAAGGGATAGGCAACCATCATACTCGCAAGAATATTCAATGCCTGCGAGCCAAACGCTTGCCAAAAGGAATTAAACGCCATTTCCCAAAAGCCATAGCTCCCGATTTTCGTTTGGAAAAACGCGCCGTAGCACGCCAAGCTCCAACTCTCGGGCAATTTTGAAAGCGCACCCTCCTCGTAAAATTCCGTTACGCTCTTTAACGAGTTCGTAAAGCAGAAAAACAAGGGGTACAAGCAGAGAAACGAGAATGCGACGAACAATATAAAGTAGAACACGTAAACGGCAATCCGCCCTTTATCCTGTTTAATTTTATTTTTCTTTGCCATCATACAACTCAATATTCCACAGGCGGGAACGCTTTTTCTAACCCGTATTTGCCTAATAATACGACGGGGATCGTCATAAACGTAAGCGTTACGCCTATCGCCGCGGGGTATCCGTAGAACGCGTTCATCGTATCCGCCGAGCCTGCAAGCTGCCAAGTGAGATAATACAAATAGAAGCCCATCGTCCCCGTATCATTCGTACCTTGTGTGTATAGGAATACGTTCCCGTCGAACGTGAGCATCACCGCAAGGTTGGTGATCATACACACGACTACCGTTTGCCAAACAAGCGGAACGGCTACGAGGAAAAACTCGGAAATGAAGTTCAAGCCCTCTAATCTTCCGACCTCGAAAAGCTGTTCTGGAATACGCGCATAAGCGCCCGTGATAATCATATTGAAACCGATTACGTGCGGCACGATGTTGATAATCATAATCGTCGGCCAAGCCGTTTGCTTGGAAAACAAAAGTCCGTAGGTTTTTACTTCCAACGAAAGCTCTATCCCTAATTTCCCTGCCAACGTTTCCACGGGTCCGCCAACCGCCACAAGATATTTCATTATGATAACCCATACCATACCGCCTAAAATGGACGGAATCATAAAGATTACACGGAAAATATAGTGTCCCGGCATTTTTTTATACAGTATATATGAGGAAAACATACCAGGCAAAACGCACACTACGTAAATCCAAAACCATAAATGTACCGTTCGTCCCAAAATCGCCGTCAAATTCCAACCGTACATATCTTTATGAATAAAAGCATTAAATACCGTTTTAAAATTATCAAACGTGGGATTGCCCTGCGGATCTTGGAAGGCAAGCATTATCGAACTAAAATTCGTATATACCCAAAACAAACAGAAAGACACCAAGGGTAAGCCTACCATTATGTAGCAGAACACAAACGCATTGCGATCCTCAAAATTATATTTTTGTTTAAATAAGCTCTTCCTTCGTTCTTTATCTATCATAATTTATAGCCTGCTCTTTCCATGTAAGTTTTCCAATTGTTTTTCGTATTATCCTTCACTTTCCCGAACACAGTTGCCGCCAACGCCGCATAATCTCTGTTTGCGGGATTTGCAATCGCACCGATTTCCGTGGCAACCTTTACGGCGATTTGCGCGTCGTAGCCGGGAAGCAAGAAAAGATTTGTCTTTTGACGGAGCGTACCGGGCACAAGGCTCGACGTAGAACCATAGGTAAACGTTTTTAAGATGTTCGCCGCGCCTTTGGTGAATTCCCACTTATATTCGCTGTTGTCAAGCGTGGAATATGCGCTCAACATACCGTATTTCGCTGCAATTCTCGCCGCGTCGGGGCTTGCCAACATACGGAAGAATAATTCGCAAATTTCCTTCTTTTCCGTACCTTTGGTGATGTACCAACCCCAACCTACACCGTCCGTATATGCAATACTGCGTGCGTCGCGTACACGTTCGATTTGCGTTTCTTCGTCAAGCTCTACCGAAAAGGCAGTCTTCACTTCCGATTTGATGGTTGCGTTGTCTTTACCGCTGTCAACGCCTGCGATGATTGCGCTAAGGATATCGTCGCACTTTTCAGCGTCTTGTCCCGAGCCGTCCAATTTCAGATTGACGCCGAGCTTGGACATTACGGGGAAGTTGATAAAGGTAACGTCGTTAAGGTATTGGCTATAATTTGCACGCACCTCGTTCAAGAAGAATTCGCCGTCCGTCATAAACGCCGCTTTACCCGTGATAATTCTCGAATGCGCGGTGTGGTGGTCTTGCCCAATCGAGCCGATGGTCGAATACGCCGTATCGTACTGTTGAATAAATACTTCCAAAACGTCCTTGATGGCTTCGTTTTCGTACATTTTGTAACCTTCTGCAAGGTTGCTGCCTTCCTTTAACAAGCTATCCATCATAAAGAACTCGTCGTAAGCTTCCGAGCCCAACATTTGCGCCAAGTTTGTATACAAGGAATTTATCGCATACGCCGCCGCCGTATCGCCGCCCCACGTCGTAGGATAAATGCCCGTTTCCGAAGTGCCGCCTCTGCCGTTTGCGCCGTTGTAGATAGCGTCGTAAGCGTCAAAAAGCTCGTCCGTCGTACGAGGCATTTCCGTAATACCGTATTTTGCAAGCAATTTCGTGTTGCATACGATACCTCTCGTCGTCATCGTCGCGCCGTAGCCATAATAATTTTCCTGCTCTTCATCCATAATCAAATACTTGCCGCTGTTTCTTACGCTGTTTTTCAACGGCTCGCTACCTTCCGTACCATCAAAATTGATATAGGTAGAATCATACAAATTATTAAGGTCTTCAACGCAGATACCAAATTCCTCGTCAAGCACGTCTTGTACGTTGACAACCTCGGGCATATAAATATCAACGCCGGTCATCATACCCAAGCGCATTTCCGAAAGCGCCGTTCTGCCCGTCAACGTGGGATCGGGTTCAAGCAAGTTTACCTTATACCCCTCGTCTTTGTACAGCGTATTAAACGCTTCCGCAACCTCGGTAACAAAACCCGTGCCGTAACCTTGTACGCGCCAAGCAACGTTGATGGTTCCCTCGTCAGTTGAAACGCCTCTACGCGCAGGGCCGCAACCCGTCGCGAAGCCAACGGAACTTATCATCGTTGCCGCAAGCGAAACTGCTAATAATTTTCTTATTTTCATAAACAAATTCCTCCGTTTACATATTTTATTTTTTCTTCTTTGCGCTACCGTTCGTTGCTACGGCGCAAAGCTATAAATGCGTTGAAACACGTTAAACAATCCAACCAAACCACCCCGGCGTAATCAACCTCTTGCCAAGAACGCGCACGGGCGTTGGATCTATACACCAATCGCCAAGGTCGGATTTCACCATAAGCTTGTATGGCAATCTTATAAAC
>JAFTMQ010000189.1 GCA_017452305.1 Clostridia bacterium
GCTGAATGCTGAATTGTAGCTTAAATAAAAAACCGACCGTGGCGGCTTGCCTGCGGTCGGTTTCTTTTCGTTATTTCGTGGCGATAACTTCCACTTCGACGAGTACGTTTTTGGGAAGAGTTTTCACGGCGACACAGCTACGCGCGGGGTTGGTGGTGAAATACTTTGCATACACGCCGTTGAACGCCGCAAAGTCCGCCATATCCGCCAAGAAGCAGGTGGTTTTTACCGCTTTTTCAAAGCCGCTGCCTGCCGCCTTTAACACCTCGCCGAGGTTTTTCATGACTTGCTCGGCTTGTTCCTCAATCGTCGTTGTCTCGATATTGCCGCTTGCGGGATTGATGGGGATTTGCCCCGACGTAAACACCATTTCGCCGCAGATAATCGCTTGCGAATACGGGCCGATTGCCGCAGGCGCGCTTTCCGTTGCTACCTTTTTAAGTTCCATTTATGTATCCCCCTTTATTGCAATAATTTAAAGCCAAAATCGCGAAGCGCTTGCTTGATTTGCGCGATATGCTCATAGTTTTTCGTTTCCAAAACGATACGCAAATAACAGCCGTTGACGTCCGAGCCCTCGTTCGCCCTTTCGTGATGCACCGAAGTTACGTTGCCGCCGAGGTCGGCGATAATGCGCGATACGTTTTTAAGCTGCCCGGGCTTATCGACAAGCTCTATCATAAGTTGACAGCTCCGCCCCGACATCAAAAGCCCACGTTTGATCACGCGCGAAAGAATGGTTACGTCGATGTTGCCGCCCGAAAGCACGCACACCGCCTTTTTGCCTTTCAAATCGACTTTATTGAACATAGCCGCCGCTACGGATACCGCGCCTGCACCTTCCGTGACGAGCTTGTGCTGTTCCATAAGCGCCAAAATTGCCGCGGAAATTTCATCGTCCGTTACCGTTACGATTTCGTCCACGTATTTGGAGCAAAGCTCGTAGGTGAGCTCGCCCGGCTTTTTGACGGCGATACCGTCGGCAATGGTGGAAACGGACGGCAGCTCTTCAATTTCGCCGTGCTCGACGGCGTTTTTCATGGACGGAGCGCCCTTTGCCTGCACGCCGTATACCTTTACCTTGGGGTTGATCGTCTTGATGGCATAGGCAATACCCGAAATCAAGCCGCCACCGCCGATCGGCACTAAAACTGCGTCCAAATCGGGGAGCTGTTCGGCAAGCTCTAAGGCAATCGTCGCTTGCCCTGCGATTACGTCCTCATCGTTGAAGGGGTGGATAAAGGTATACCCCTTTTCTTCACGGAGCGCAAGCGCTTTTTGGTAAGCGTCGTCGTACACACCCTCGACAAGGCAGACTTCCGCGCCGTAGCTTTTGGTCGCCTCGACTTTGGAAATGGGTGCGCCGTCGGGCAAGCAAATCACCGCCTTAATACCGCTTTTTTGCGCCGCAAGCGCAACGCCCTGCGCGTGATTTCCCGCCGAACAAGCCACTACGCCGCGCGCTTTTTCCTCGTCCGTAAGACAAGACATTTTATAGTATGCGCCGCGCACCTTGAACGAGCCCGTGAGTTGTAAATTTTCCGTTTTTAAATATAACTGCGCGCCCTCGCAAATTTTGGGCGCATAGATGACGTCCGTTTCGCGAATGACGTTTTTGAGGACGTTCCGCGCGCGATATACGCTGTCTATTGTAAGCATATTTACTCCTTTCAAAAAACTCAACGCGTACATGGTACGCGCATTTTTTGTTTTTTAGAGATTTTCGATGATTTTTTCCGTCATTTGCGTGGTGGAAAGCGCGGGCGCGCCGTGCGCCAAATCCGCCGTGCGATAGCCTGCGTTCAACACCTTATCCACTGCGCTTACGATATTATCCGCCGCCGCACTTTCGTCGAAGGCGTACAAAAGCATCATCGCCGCCGACAAAATGGTGGCAATCGGGTTGGCTTTGTTTTGCCCTGCAATATCGGGCGCAGAGCCGTGGATAGGCTCGTACAACCCTCTCTTACCCTCGTTTAAGGACGCGGACGGAAGCATGCCGATAGAGCCCGTAATTTGCGAGGCTTCGTCGGATAAAATATCGCCGAACATGTTGCTCGTCACGATGACGTCGAATTGCGAGGGGTTGCGGACAAGCTGCATTGCCGCGTTATCGACGAGCATATCGCTCGCCTCGACGTCGGGGTATTCCGCCGCGATTTCGTGCACGATTTTGCGCCAAAGTCGGGAAGTTTCCAAGACGTTCGCTTTGTCGATAGAGGTGAGCTTTTTATTGCGCTTTCTCGCCGTTTCAAAGGCCACGCGGACGATGCGCTCGATTTCCATACGGCTATAACTTTCCGTGTCGAACGCTTCCTCGCCGTACTTGCCCTCGCGATAGCCGCGCTCACCAAAGTAAATGCCGCCCGTCAATTCTCTGACAATCATAATGTCAAAGCCGTTTGCCACGATGTCCTCGCGCAAGGGACATTCCCCTTTGAGCGCAGGATATAATTTCGCAGGGCGCAGGTTGGTGAACAAGCCCATCGCCGCGCGAATGCCAAGCAAAGCTTTTTCAGGACGGATATTGCCCGCTAAATTATCCCACTTCGGGCCGCCGACCGCGCCGAGAAGAACGCTGTCCGCCGCCAAACAACCCTCTACCGTCGCTTGGGGTAAGGGCTCGCCGCACGTGTCGATGGCGATACCGCCGATAAGATAGGGCGTGAAGTCGAAATGAATGTCGTGCTTTTTGCCGACCGCCTCTAATACTTGGACGGCGCTTTCGACAATTTCCGGGCCGATGCCGTCCCCTTTTAATAATGCAATTTTGTATGTTTTCATAAGGACTTTCCTTTTGGAAATGATTTGCCCTTTCGGACATGAATTGGCGAAAAATTCGTCGTGAATCGCGCTTGCTAAATCCCAACCGATAAAACGGCGCAGATACAAGCAAGACGCGAAGGGCGCGGAAAACTTGAA
>JAFTMQ010000190.1 GCA_017452305.1 Clostridia bacterium
AAGGGCTTAAAGGCTATCATTTGCAGTGAAAAATGCAAACAAGAATATATGCGGAAATCCTACAACGAGCTCACTGCAAAGGGCAAGCTTTCTAAGAGTAAAATCAATATTATGACCGTGTATGAAAGTAAGGGCTTAGAATTTACTTCGGTGGTTGTGGTTGAGGACGGGTTGAGCGAAAGCGAGCGCTATATCGCTTACACTCGCGCTTTAAACGAGCTCGCAGTTATCGAACGATAAGCATAAATTATTCGTTTTTTTGCAAAGAATAAAGGAAAAAGCAAAAAAATTTTGTGTTCAAACATTTGAAAAAAATAGAAAAAGATGTTATAATAGCATAATGTGGCATATTATGGCATAATTTATAGATTCCAAATACGTTGAGGAAAAAATGGCAGCAAAGAAAGAAAAAGTAGAAGTTAATACGGAATATAGCGCCAAGAATCTTGAAGTCTTGGAGGGCTTAGACGCCGTTCGTATGCGCCCCGGTATGTATATCGGCTCTACGGGTATCAAGGGTTTACACCATATCCTTTGGGAAATCGTGGACAACGCAATCGACGAGGCGGCGAATGGCTATGCAAACAAAGTAACGGTAACCTTGCACAGCGACGGAAGTGCTTCCGTTGAAGATAACGGCAGAGGTATTCCTACCGATATTCACCCGAAAGAAAAGGTTTCGGGTGTTCAACTTGTATTCACAAAATTGCACGCAGGCGGTAAGTTTGGACAAGGCAACTACGAGTATTCGGGCGGTTTGCACGGCGTAGGTGCGTCCGTTACCAACGCGCTTTCCGAATGGTTGACCGTCGAGGTTTGCAGAAATAAGCGCATTTATAAAATGAGCTTCCATTCTAAATACAACGCGCGCAAGAAGAAGGTAGAATCGGGGCTTCCCGACGGGCCTTTGGAAGATACGGGTATTTCGACGAACAGAAAGGGCTCGACAATCCGCTTCAAACCCGATCCCACGGTATTTTCCGAGGTGAATTTCGATTTGGATACGGTAGAAGAACGCTTGCGCGAGCTTGCTTTCTTAAACCGCGGTGTGGAAATTATTCTCATTGACGAGCGCACGACGATGGCGGAAGCGCGTAGGGCAAAAATGCTCTTTGGCGCGGACGATGAAGCGTCCGAGGAAGAGGACGGGGAAGAAACCGCAACGGAAACGGCGGAAGAACCCGTACAAGAAGACCTTTTCACCACGGGGCAACAGTCCCTTTTTGGTGAGTTGGACGAGCTTGCGCTCGAAAGCGAGCCTTATCGCGTTACCTTCAAATTTGACGGTGGTATTTCCGACTTCGTTAAAAATATCAACGAGGGCAAGAGAAGCTTGTATTCTCAACCCATTTATTATAAAGCGGAAAAGAACAATATTCGCGTGGAATTTTCCTTACAGCACACGGCGGATTATTCGCAAAGAATTTTCTCGTTTGTTAACAATATTCCCACTCCCGAGGGCGGTTATCACGAAATGGGTTTCCATTCGGGCTTGACGAGAGTATTGAACGAGTATGCAAGAAGTAACGGTTTCTTAAAAGAAAAAGATCCTAACTTCCAAGGCGATGATTTTTGCGAGGGCTTGACGGCGGTTTTGTCCATTAAAATGGCGGAAGTACAATTTGAAGGGCAAACAAAAACCAAACTCGGCAACACCGAGGCTCGTCCTGCTGTAGAAGCGACGGTTATCGAGGGCTTAAACGCTCTTCAAAACGTGCGCGGCTACAAAAAGACGATGGAAGAAATCATCAAAAAGGCGCAGGGCGCGGCAAAATCCCGTCTTGCGGCAAAGACGGCAAAGGAAAACGCACGTGCGAAAAACAGCATCGACGGCTTGACGCTTATCGGCAAGCTTGCGTCCTGCTCGGGCAGAAAACCCGAACTCAACGAAATGTTCATCGTAGAGGGTGATTCGGCAGGCGGCACAGCGAAGCAAGCGCGTGTAAGACAGTTCCAATCCATTCTTCCCTTGCGCGGTAAACCGCTCAACGTAGAAAAGAAAAAGCTTGGACAAGTCCTTGAAAATGAGGAAATCCGTACGATAATCAGCGCAATCGGCGCAGGTATCGACCCCGATTTCAAGTTGGATAAAATCAATTACCATAAAGTCATCATCCTTTCGGATGCCGACCAAGACGGTATGCATATTCGTTGTATTTTGCTTACCTTCTTCTTCCGTTATATGCGTCCTCTCGTCAATGCGGGGCACGTTTATATCGGTATGCCGCCTTTGTATAAGGTTTATAAGGGCGATAAGGTAGAATACGCTTACGATGATAACGAGCTCAACGAAAAGATTGAAAAAATCGGCAAGGGCTATCAACTGCAACGCTATAAAGGTCTCGGTGAAATGAGCGCGGAACAACTTTGGGAAACCACGATGAATCCCGCAACGAGAAATCTTATCCAAGTTACCATCGAAGACGCGGCAAAAGCGGAACGTATGATTACGACGCTCATGGGCGATAAGGTCGAGGGTAGAAAGGAATTCCTTGCAAAATTTGCAAACTTCAATAAACATGATACGTTCATGGACAAAATAGACAAGAAGGAGGGCGACAATGGCGAGAAATAAGAAAGAACCGGAAATTATCGAGCCTACCGGTCAATTATTCGTTGAACCGTTAGATAAAGTTCTGCATTCGTCGATGTTGCCTTATGCGGAATTTGTTATTCTCGACCGTGCTCTTCCGAGAGTAGAGGACGGCTTGAAGCCCGTTCAACGCCGTATTTTATATACGATGAACGAAATGGGGCTTACCCCCGACAAGCCGCACAAAAAGAGCGCGCGTATTGTCGGTGACTGCATGGGTAAATATCATCCGCACGGCGACAGCTCCGTTTATGATGCGATGGTGCGTATGGCGCAGTCCTTCAATATGGGCAAAACGCTTGTCAATGGACACGGTAACTTCGGCTCCGTCGATGGCGATCCTGCGGCGGCAATGCGTTACACCGAGGCGAGAATGGAGCCTTTGGCGCTTGAACTTTTGCGCGATATCGACAAGGAAACGGTAAGCTTTTCCTTGAACTTCGACGATAGCTTGAAAGAACCCGACGTTCTGCCCGGTCGTTTCCCTAACTTGCTTGTAAACGGCGCTTCGGGTATTGCCGTCGGTTTGGCGACGAATATCCCCACGCACAACTTGGAAGAGGTTATCAACGGCGTAGTTGCGTATATCGACAATCCCGCTATTTCCTTGGAAGAGATGATGGAGCATATCCCGTCCCCCGACTTCCCTACGGGCGGTATTATTATCGCGAACGAGCTTATTCAAGCGTATAAAACAGGGCGCGGTAAAATTACCCTTCGTGCGAAAATCACGGCGGAAAAGACGGACAACGGCAAGACAAATCTTATCATTACCGAGCTTCCTTATCAAGTCAATAAGGCGCAATTATTGCGTAAAGTCGTTGACCTTCGCGAAGAGAAGAAAGAGGAGCTTGCGGGCTTAGATTTCGTTGCCGACGAATCCGACCGCACGGGTATGCGCGCGGTTATTCGTATCAAAAAGGACGCGGACGTTGACGCAATTTTGAAATGCCTGTATAAATATACCGACTTGGAAGTTACGTTCGGTATCAATATGGTCGTGATTGCGGACGGCAAGCCGCAACAGCTCGGCTTGATGGATATTATCCGTCATTACGTAAAATATCAACAACAGGTTGTCAAGCGCAGAACCCTTTTCGATTTAAAACAAGCGCAACAGCGTTGCCATATTTTGGAGGGCTTGATTATTGCCGTTCAAAATATCGACGAGGTGATTGCAATCATCAAAAAATCGGACAGCACGTCGGACGCAAGGGCAAAATTGATGGCGCGCTTTGAAATTTCCGAAGCGCAAGCACAAGCCATTCTCGATTTGCGCCTTGCTCGTTTGACGAAGTTGGAAATTTATAAGCTTGAAGAGGAGTTAAAGGAACTCAAAAAGCTCATTAAGAAATTGACGGCAATTTCCAAGAGCGGCGATTTGCAGTTGCAGGTTGTTAAAGAAGAAATTACCGAAATTAAAAACGCATATCCCACGCCGAGAAAATCGCGTTTGGTTTACACGCGCGAAGAGGCGGACGGTACGTTGGAGGCTTCAACGGAAAAACAACCCGGCGTGCCTTGCACCCTCGTATATACCGCCGACGAAAAGTTCAAGGTGTTGACGGGCAAGCAAGCAGACGCGTTGCAAAAGCCGCTTGAAGGCCGCTTTAAGCCGCAACTCGTTGCGTTGCATATCCTTGAAACTATCACGGATAAGACGGTTTATGCGTTCACAAATTACGGCAACTGCCATAAGTTGAGTATTTACGAACCCGATTTGGCATGTAAGCTTTCCGACGAGGGGGTAACCTTAAAAGACTTGTCTAAGGACGCCGAGGACGGCGAACGCGTCGTCGCACTATTCGAGGTCGGGGAACATATGCCTTACGGCAACTTGATGTTCTTCACCAAGAAAGGTATGATTAAGAAATCGGAGTGGGCGGAATACGAACAGCGCAAGGATTGTTTCCAAGCGGTGAAGTTGAACGAAGACGACGAGCTTTTGAATGTGGAATTAGAAACGAGCGAAGAGGATACGATTATCATCGTAACCAAAGGCGGCATTTGCTTGAATGCGGAAAAGAGCGATATTCCCACGCAGGGCAGAGTCGCGGCGGGTGTTCGCGGTATTATGCTGCATGACAACGACGAGGTTGTGCTTATGACGCAAATCGACGGCGACGGCGAAGTGGTAATCGCTACCGACGAAGGCAAGTTTAAGAGGGTTATTTCCTCGTTAATCGAGCCGTCCAAGCGTTATCGCAAGGGTTCGCTTATCGTAAGTCTGCGCGACGGTGCAAGCGTAATTAGCGCAAGCTACGTCAAAGAGCCTTATATGCTCGCCGTTATCGAAAAGGGCAACGTCGTATCCGAATTGTCAAGTGAGGACGTCTTTATCTTAATGCAAAGCTCTAAGGCAAAGAAGATTGATAAATATGCCGAAGAAAACGTCAAGGCTGTTATTCCTTTGCCTTACAAATTAGCTGAATAAAACAGATAAAATCAGTTATAATCAACGAAAAACCGACATAATATATTCCGTAAGCTATTACGGAGGGCGGGATTTTGTGGAATTATATTGAGGAAAGAGTTTTAAAGTGCGCAGAATATATCATGGAAACGGGTTGCACCGTTCGCGCGTGTTCTGCGCATTTTTCTATTAGTAAATCGACGGTACATAAGGACGTTTCCGAGCGTTTAAGATACATTGACGCGGATTTATTTGAAAGGGTGCGCGAGGTGCTAAATCTCAATTTAAGCGAGCGGCATATCCGCGGCGGTATTGCTACGCGCGCGAAATATGAGGAAAAGAAAAAGTAAGGACTACACAAGTCGGTAATTTTCTTTCGATTTTTCGTGCGAATACTTGAAAAAAGTTTTTAAGTATGTTACAATATACAAAAGAGGTGCTTATGAAAAGGATTGCTATCATAGGTTTGGGCATTATCGGCGGCTCTATTTGCGCGGCGTTAACCAAGGCGGGTTATGCCGTGGATGGGACGGATATTGACGAAAAAACCGTTACTTATGCATTAAATAAAGGATATATATGCGGCAAAGCAGAGGATATTTCCGATTACGACGTTGTGTTTGTGGCTACGCCGCCTCGTGCGACGATAAATATATTAGATACGTATTCGTTTAAAGACGGTGCAATCGTATGTGATATTTGCGGTGTAAAACAAGCAATAGAACGAGTTGTTTATAGTAAGTCGCGCGCGTATAAATACGTGGGCTTGCATCCAATGGCAGGTAAGGAAACGTCGGGTATCACTTCCGCGTCGGCGGAGTTATTCGCTATGGCAAATTTGGTCATTGTCTTAGCGGATAAAACAGACGCGAGCGCCGTAAAAGAGATTAAAGGCGATGCAAAAGCGATGCGTTTTGGTAAAATCGTCGAATGCACCGCCGAGGAGCACGATAAAAAGATTGCTCTCACCTCGCAGCTTGCGCACGTCGTATCCAATGCCTACGTAAAAAGTCCGCAGGTTGCCGATTGCGACGGCTTTACGGGCGGTAGCTTTCAAGATATGACGCGTATCGCAGGCGTTGACGAGGGGATATGGACGGAGCTCTATTTCCATAACCGCGAATATTTGCTTGCGGAGCTTAACGGCTTGATTGCGAATTTAGAAGCGTATAAAATTGCGCTTGAAAAGGAAGACGAAAACGCAATGAAAGAAACCTTAAAAGAGGGCAGATTGCTTCGCGAAAATATCAAATTCAAAAGAAAATAACCCTTTTCGGGGTTATTTTTTTATATTTTTGCAAAAAATTACAATTAGGGGTTTACTTTTTGTACAATATTTGTTATAATATTGTCGAAATATGTCGAAAAAAGGAAAACGTAATGATAAAAAAGTGTGACGTAACGTTAAAATCAGGGGTAGACGGCGCGGTCAATTCTTTTTTTGCGGAAGGCAAATTAGAAAATCACGACGAAAAAATAGAGCTTTGCTACTTCGAGGATTCTACTGAAATTTCCCTTACCTTCCATGGAGGAAAAGTGTGGCTAAATAGAGAGGGGGATTATTCGTTGCGGCTTATGCTTGTACAAGGGGAACAGACGTGCGGAGAAATCGGTATCAACGGCAACGTTGGCGATTTGGAAATTTACACGCACGTAGTCGAATACAAAACCTCAAAAAATAAGTTGACGGCCCACCTTCGGTACGATATTTTACTTGGCGAGGACGTGCAAAAAATGGAGCTTCACGTACAAGCCAACGCAAAATAAGGAGGAAATATGAACGTTTGTTATTTAGGTCATTCTTGTTTTAAAATCACGTCTGCACAGGGCGCGTCGATTATCACCGATCCATATACGGGGGTTGGTTACGAATTGCCGAGCGGTTTAACCGCCGACGCCGTAACGACGAGCCACGCGCATTTCGACCATAATTTTACCCAAGCCGTACAAACGGACAGCGTGATTTCCACGCTCGGCGCGCATTCGGTTGCGGATATTCAAATCCTTGGTATTGCAAGTTGGCACGATGAAAAACGCGGCGTTTTACGCGGCAAAAACATCATTTACAAATATCGCGTGGACGGCATTAACGTTTGTCATTTGGGGGATTTGGGCGAGGATATTTCCGCGGAGTTGGTGGAAAGGATTGGCGCGGTGGACATGTTGCTACTCCCCGTTGGCGGTACGTATACAATCGATGCGTTACAAGCCAAGGACTTGACGGAAAAGCTTGCGCCCAAAATCGTCATTCCCATGCATTTTAAAGCGGACGGAAAGTTAGATATTTGCGACGTTTCCGCGTTTTTAAAGGAGTTTCCCTCGTCAATAATAAAAAAGGCGAATAGAAATTGGATAGAGTTAGAAAAGCAGGCTTTGCCCAATGCGTTACAAATTGTTTATTTGGAGCGAAAATAATATGAATGAAGAAAACAAAAGAGAATTTATATTTCGTTGTAGAGAATTTTTATCCGCTCAATCGCTTGCGAGTTTGCGCTCGTATGGCAGAGAGGTAGGCGTTGTAAGCCCCACTTCCCGCAAAAAGGGTGAACTAATCGAAGAAATTATCGGCGTTTTATATAATGAAATCCCCGCGCAGGCAAGAAGCGGCCGAGGCGCGCCCGTTTTGGACGATCGTCCCGACGTGAAAATCGTGCAGGAAATCGAACGCTTAAAGGCGAAATACGATGCGCCTACGGCCACGGGGACGGGGTATGGTATTCCCGATTATCACTTCGAGGAAAGATTAAAAGAGCTTAGGGAAAAGCAAACGATATTTGTTTTAAATTCCAATGCGCACGTAGATTGCAATGCAGACGGCACCCCTCGTGTTTTCCGTGGACAAATGGCAACGCACGACGACGTTTCTTTCCTCATTCCTTTGGATTATATGAAGGATGAGGAAAAATTGCTTCTTCCCATTGATTTTATCCGTAGCTACGGCTTAAAGGACGGCGACGTGATTTCTTGCTACGCAAAGAAAAACGAGAACATCGCCATTGTGATGAAAATTTTAGAGGTAAACGGTTGCGAGCCTGCATATTTAAAACGAAACGGAAATTTTGAC
>JAFTMQ010000191.1 GCA_017452305.1 Clostridia bacterium
CGATATAAGCCGCCGCCTTTTCGTAATCGCTAAAAGTTTCATATTTCGCGGTGGAAATACCATATTTTTTCATAAGTTCTTTGGAAAAGGCTTTGCTCGCTTCGATAATCGCTGCATTTTTGCGTGGACCAAACGCACGATGTCCACGGCTCTCCAACTCGTCCACAAGCCCTAACGCAAGCGGATCGTCGGGGGTAACAACCGTGAAATCAATCTCTTTGTGTGCGTCCACCCAATCGCCAACGACTTTGACGTCGCAATAATCGACGTTGACAAGCTCGGCAAGCTCCGCAATACCTGCATTGCCTTTCATGGCATAAATTTTATTTACCTTATTGGATTTTTTGAGGGCGCGCACAACTGCGTGTTCCCTACCGCCATTCCCAATCACTAAAACGTTCATAATTTTATTCCTTATCTTTTACTCGTCGATATAGACCGTTCTGCCCTCTTTGCGCACCTTGCCTTGGCAAAGAAGTTTTACGCATTCGGGGAGCATAACGTGCTCTACTTTTAATATTCTTGCTTGCAAGCTTTCGGGCGTATCGTCAGGCTCGACGGGAACGCTCCGTTGCATAATGATTGCGCCGCCGTCCACGTCCGCTTCTACGAAATGGACGGTTGCGCCGCTTAATTTTACGCCGTAGTCAATCGCCGCTTTATGCACCTTTAAGCCATAATAGCCCATGCCGCAAAAGGACGGAATTAAGGACGGGTGAATATTGATGACCGCGTTTTCAAATTCCTTGATAAAGTTTGCGGGAACGACCAACAACCAACCTGCAAGGACGACGTATTCTACGCCCACGCTTTTAAGCGTTTCCGCTACGCGTACGTAAAATTCCTCTTTCGTTTCCCTTGCTTTATCATAGACAAGGGTGTTTATACCGTGTTTATTTGCACGGTCAAGAGCGCCGATTTCGGGCTTGGACGCCACCAAATATTCAATTTTGCAAAATTGTTCGCGCGCGTTAGCGTCGATGATAGATTGAAAATCCGTGCCGCCGCCCGACGCGAATACCGCTATTTTTTTCATATTACTTTAAAACAACCTTTTTATCGCCTGCTACAATTTTACCGATAACGGCAACTTCTTCGCCTGTGGATTTTAAACTTTCGATTGCCGCGTCCACGTTTTCGGGCGAAACGACAACCATCATACCGATACCCATATTAAAGGTGTTGTAAATCTGTTCGTCCGTGATCCCCGCGCGCTTTTGCATTACCTTGAATACGGGAGGCACTTCGTAGGAATTTTTATCGATTTCCGCGGACACTCCCTCGGGCAAAATTCTAGGCACGTTTTCGATAAAGCCGCCGCCCGTAATGTGCGCGATACCCTTTACTTCCACCTTTTCTATCAAGGAAAGAATACTCTTTACGTAAATACGCGTAGGCTTTAAAAGCACCTCTGCCGCCGTCGCGCCAAGTTCCTCGTCGTACGCTTCCAAAGCCGCTTTATCACTGTCGCCAAAGAGCTTACGGACAAGGGAATAACCGTTAGAGTGTACGCCCGTGGATTTTAAACCGATGATGACGTCGCCTGCTTTGATTGTTTTTCCGTTGATAACCTTTTTCTTATCGACAATACCCACCGCAAAGCCTGCGAGATCGTATTCGCCGTCGGGATAGAAGCCGGGCATTTCCGCTGTTTCGCCGCCGATGAGCGCACAGCCCGATTGACGGCAGCCTTCCGCAATCCCTTTTACCACTTCCGCTTCCGCTTCGGGATACAATCTACCGCAAGCATAATAGTCGAGGAAGAACAAAGGCTTTGCGCCTTGGCAAACGATATCGTTTACGCACATAGCCACTGCGTCAATGCCGATTGTATCGTGTTTTTCTAATAAGAACGCATATTTCAGCTTGGTGCCTACGCCGTCCGTACCTGCAACGAGGACGGGCTCCTCCATCTTCTCGCCCGCAATCGAATAAAAGCCGCCGAACGAGCCAAGGTCACCGATAACGTTGTTATCGTAGGTAGATTTAACGTGTTTTTTCATGAGTTCGACCGCTTTGTAACCTCTCGTTACGTCCACGCCGCTGTCCTTGTAAGAAATTGCCATTTTATTTTTCTCCATTGTTTATTTTTCGTTGATTATTCTTTGCTTTCGGATATTTTTCTATCGTATTTATTTTCCGCGGATTTTGTCGGGATTTCCGTAGGATAATCGCCGTTAAAGCAAGCCGCGCAATAGCCTTTGCACTTACCGTCCTTGGCAAGATTAAACACTTCCTCGACGGGCAAGAAGCCTACGGAGTCCGCGCCGAAGATTTCCGCCATTTCTTCCGTCGTATGCTTGCATGCAATCAAGGAATCCCGAGAGGATATATCCGTACCGTAATAGCAGGGATTAAGGAATTTAGGGGCGGTGGAACGAACGTGAATTTCTTTCGCGCCCGCGTCGCGCAACAGCTTCACTACGCGCGCCATCGTCGTACCACGGACAATGGAATCATCCACAAGCACCACGCGCTTACCCCTTATCGTTTCCGAGACGGGATTTAACTTAATTTTTACCTTGTCCTCACGAATATTTTGACCGGGATCAATAAACGTTCTACCGATATATTTATTTTTGATAAGACCGAGCCCGTAAGGAATACCCGAGGCTTCCGCGTAGCCTATCGCCGCGTCAATACCCGAATCGGGTGCGCCGATAACAACGTCCGCTTCGACGGGAATTGTTCTTGCGAGAATTGCGCCAGCGCGCTTTCTTGCAAGGTGCACTGAAAAGTCCGCAATGACGGAATCGGGACGGGCGGTATATAAATACTCGAACACGCAAAGACGTTCGGGTTTTGTTCCACAATGTTCGGTCAGGGAACGCACGCCATCTTTGGAAAAGACAACGATTTCCCCCGCCGCAACGTCGCGGACGTGGGTTGCGCCGACGGAATTGAGCGCACAGCTCTCGCTGGAAATTACGTATTCGCCGTCATCGCGTTTCCCATAGCAAAGCGGATGCATACCGTTTGGATCGCGCGCGACAATGAGCTTTTGTGGGGACATAACCACAAGGGAAAAACCGCCTTTCAAGCGCCCCATCGCTTTGCTCACCGCCTCTTCTATGGACGTGGAATTGATACGCTCCTTAATGATAACCGCGGATATAATCTCCGCGTCGTTGCCCGTATGAAAAATCGAGCCCTGCAACTCCATCTCTTGACGTAAATCAATGCCGTTGACAAGCTTTCCGTCCAACGAAATTGCCATCCTGCCCTTACTGTGGTTGACAACGATAGGCTCTGCATTGATACGGTCTTTCGTGTCCGCCGTTCCGTAACGGACGTTACCGACGGCAAGCTGTCCTAAGCCAAGCGACTTTATTACGTCGCCCGAGAAAACCTCGTTGACGAGCCCCGAATCCTTATACGCATGAAAAACGCCGTCGTCATTGACAACAATGCCGCAACTTGCTTGTCCGCGGTGTTGCAGTGCGTACAACCCATAATAAACGCTGGACGCTACGTTTGCCGTTTCCGTGCCAAAAATACCAAATACTGCCATGGATTTATCCTCCGAGATGGTGCTTTACAAAAGTTCTTGCAACGCCTTATCGTCTGCGTTGATTTTCGCCTTCATATTTTCTTTATATTGTACGAGCTGCGCCTCGATTTCGGGGTATTTGATACCGAGAATTTGAAGAGCGAGCAACCCCGCGTTTTCGCCGCCGTTTACGCCAACCGTAGCAACGGGGATACCCGAAGGCATTTGCACGATGGAAAGCAGACTATCCAAACCGCCCATCATATCCGTCTTCACGGGCAAGCCGATGACGGGAAGTGTGGTGAGCGCCGCAATTACGCCGCCAAGATGCGCTGCTTTGCCCGCTGCGCAGATGAGCACCTCAATACCACGTTCTTTTGCCGTTGCCGCAAATTCGTGCGCCTCGTCGGGGGTACGGTGTGCGGAAATGACGCGAACCTCTGTTTCCACCCCAAACTTCTTTAACACGGAGACTGCGGGCTTTACCACCTCAAAGTCCGATTTGCTGCCCATTAAAATGCCGACTTTACTCATAATCTCTCTCCTTTGCTTGTAATTTTAAAATCAAAATGGAGCGCAGTCTTTAAGATTGCACCCCATTTATTGTATCCGTTTATTCACCAAGAGCACGGTTTGCGCTTTGGAAAAGCACGCATAGGCGCTTTGAATTGCGCGTGCGGAAAAAAGCTGAATTTGGCTTTGTCTTTTCGCAACTTGGATAATTCCCATAACAAAATCCTCTCTTGCTTTTTTCTAACGTATATATGCCTTCCGTACTCTACGAAAATTCGTATCTGTATATATTATAAAATATATACATGCCGCCTGTCAAGCATTTGAAAAAAGATTATAAACTTGAAAGGCAACTTTTTAGAAGAATTTTTTGTAAAGCATTGACAATCCGCCTTGTCAAAGTTATAATTATGTATATAATCTTTTTGGAGGTTTTTATATGAAAAAGAAAGTTGTATTATTAGGCGATTCCATCCGCATACTTGGTTACGGTCCCAAATTACCCGAAATGCTTGGTGAAGATTACGAAGTTTGGCAACCCGAAGAAAATTGCCGTTTTGTCAAACATACCCTACGTATGCTTTTTGATTTTAAAGATCAAATTAAGGACGCCGATATTATTCATTGGAATAACGGACTTTGGGATGTATGCGATTTATTTGAAGACGGCATCTTATTTTCTACCGATGAAGAATACGTTGAAAATATGCTGCGCGTAGCAAAACTCCTTCAAAAAATTACGCCCAACTTAATTTTTGCAACCACGACGCCCGTAAAAGAAGACTATCCGTATAACGCAAACCTTGACATCGCGCGTCGCAATGAAATGCTCGTGCCAATTCTTAAAGATATGGGCTTCAAAATTAACGATTTGTATTCGATTGCCATCCAAGATTTAGACAAATATATCTGTGAGGATAAACTTCACCCCTCCGAGGCGGGCGCAGAGGCATACGCCGAAAAAGTGTACGAAATGATAAAGAGCTTTTCGTAATTCAACGCGTACATGGTGCCCTCATTTTTCCTCTTTTACGCAAAAAACTACCCCACTGCCTTGGCAGTGGGGTATTCATTTTTAAATTATGCTTGCGGGAATTTTTCCTTTTCTGCATAAGAGGTGTGCAACAACTCATGCGCCTTATGCGAATTGGGTTCTCCAAGGAATTGCTCATAAAGGGCAATAATTTGGGGGTTCTTATGCGAAGCGCGAAGTGCTTTGCTTTCGTCCTCGCTGTAAAGCGCCGCCGCACGCTTGGATTTGTAGGTATTCAAAATATCCGCGTCTTCGTTGGGCAAGAAGCAAGGCTTTACGTACGGCTGTCCACCGCCCGCTACGCAACCGCCGGGGCAGCCCATAATTTCGATGAAATGATATTTGCTCGTGCCTGCTTTGATTTCGTCCAACAAGACTTTCGCATTCTTCATACCGTGTGCAACAGCTACGTTCACTTGCACGCCGCCAAGGACGTAAGATGCCTCTTTAATGCCTTGTAAGCCACGTACTTCGTGCAATTCCGCTTTATCCAACTCTTTGCCCGTAAGCTTAAACGCCGCCGTGCGAAGCGCCGCTTCCATAACGCCGCCCGTCGTACCGAAAATAACGCCTGCGCCCGTATA
>JAFTMQ010000192.1 GCA_017452305.1 Clostridia bacterium
ATAATAATGGCTTTCGTCGTTATCGACGATACGCAAATACAGCTCTTCGCCGATATAATCAGACAAATCCATGGTGTATTCGTAGAAGTTGTCCGTGTTATATACGCCTGCCGAATATTTCCCGGGGTTAACGTAAGATTCCACGTGTTCCAAGAAATAATCGTTTTCTTGTATAGCAATCAAGCAATCATCTTCCGCACGGTAAACACCGAAGAAGCAACGTCTTTCCGCCGCCTTTTGGGGAGCATTTTCGCCCTTGCCAACCGTCGGAGCGCCACCTGCAAGCTTTACGTTGATGCTACCGTCGCCGCCGAGCGTGAAGTTGGTGGAGCGGATTGCGCCGATGCGCGCGTTGGAATATTTTCCGTCAAAGCCTTTACCACAAAGATACCAATTCCCCGTTTGGTTGACAGACAAAGCGTTTTGCTTTTCGTCGTAAGGGAAAGCGAAGGTCTTTACCGAAGATACGCAATCATCGTCGAACGCGTTGCCGTATTCCACCGTCCAACCGCTAAGGTCGGCACTTTCAAACCCGCCGTTGATAATAGTGCTAGGCGAATTTACGACGGAAGGCGCTTTCGTTTCGCCGCAGCCAAGCGCCGCGCCAAAGGACGCAACCGTCAAAATGCTTAATACTGTTATTGCTATTTTCTTCATACCGCCCTCCATCAATGTAAGTCGGCAAGATTGCCTACGTTTCCGTAATATGCAGGCACTACGTTGTCCGTGTAAGAGCCTTTCATTTTACGGATCGTCATCGAAGTTACCTTCATCGACGAGTTTTCTTCAAACAATCTCAAATAATCGGAATCGCCGTACTTAGGATAAATTCTCGTCGTGAAACTCATAATGCCGTTGACGTAAATTTCAAGCATAGATCTATCCAACAAAATCGTCACTTGATAATTTCTTGAAACGTTCCCCCACGTATAGCTCGGCTGTTTGGATACGTAATCGTGCAAGGACGATTGTGTTCTATCCACGTACACGCCTTGGTCGCCAAAGACAACTTTCGTACGTTCCGTGCCGTGCATAGAGTTCGTGGGATTATAGCGCACGTACATACCGCAAGCGTATGCCGCCGCCGTCGGCGCTACGGAAAATTCCATATCAATGCGGAGCATATCGCCACGGACGTTTGCAATTTCCTTATTGATTGCGTCAACGCCGATGCCGTCCCCCTTATATTCGTACAATGTATCGCTGTAAAGGGATTGAATTTCACGGATGGGTTCACGAATGATGTCCGTGCCGTTATCCGCCAACCAAAGCTCTAAGGGGATAGCAAAGTTGTGCGCCCAACCCGCATAGTAGTTTTGCGCCGTACCTGCGTCCTTGCCTTGTGCAATCGAATAAATAACCGTTCTACCGTCTTCATAGCTCGTTTTGCCTGCAGCGATATCCCCTTCCGTCAAGAAGCAATAGCCGTTTTGACCGGTGTATACGCCTCTGCCCATATCGAACAAGCGGGGCTTGGGATCGTCTGCGATAAAGCGGCAAGCCGTTTTGTCAAACGTACCAATCCAATAATAGCAATCCACCACGTAACCGTCTACCGTGTACTGCGGGCAATCGAAAAGGATATATTTCGTTTGTGAGCCGTCTCTCGTGCTAATAGGAAGCATAACAACGCATTCCCAATGTGCGCCTTGTTCAGGATACAGGTTGTAATCGCATTCAAAAACGTAGCCCTTATAATCCCATTCGCGCATATCCACGGACGTGTAAATATTTGCAGAGCCGCCGCGACCGGGAATGGACGTGGAAACCATCATATAATATACGCCGTCATCGTACCAAACGAACGGATCGCGGAATTGATCGCGTTCCCCTTGCGAATCGTCGTTAGGGTGCGTGATAACAAGCTTATCTTCTACCACCCAATCACTCAAATAAGGATCGTTAGGGTCTGCGGCGTGCGCAAACGCTACGTTTTGTCCGCTCCACGTGCTCGTGTTCGTACCTGCCGTAATGGCAAGCCAAGGTGTGCCGTCGGGGCCGATACACGCGCCGCCCGTCCATACACCTTCGGGGCAAATGCCCTTCGTAGGCACAACCGCGTCCTTCACCGCTACCCAATGAATCATATCGTCGCTAACCAAATGTCCCCAACGAATTTGAGACCAATACGGGCCTGCGGGGTTATGTTGATAGAATACGTGGTATTTTCCCTTATAGTAGAAGGGCGAGTGCGGCTCGTTCATCCAAACCGCAGGCGGTAAAGCGTGGTATTGAGGACGATAACGATCGCCTGCATACACGGAAGAATCCAACGCGATTTCCGAGAACGCCAAGGTAGGGTGCTCGCCGTTGACCGTATATTGCATATAATCATCCTGCACTGCCTTGGGGGACAAGGCGTTGCCGTAAACGCGTACCTCGTCCAAAAGGCCGGAAATCATTTGTCTTTCGATACCGAATTCCACCATAGGGTTTGCGTATCTGCCGATATACAAAGGCTCTTCCGATGGGATAATTCTCGTGTTCACAAGCTCGGGCAAGAGTGCCTCATACGCCTTTTCGCCGTTATAGAACAAGCCGATATAACCCGTTTCGCCATTAAAGCTAACGGCGATGTTCGACCATTCATACAAAGGAAGCGCGTGTAAGGGATCGTAGAACGCCATTACAAATTCCTCTTCCGTTTCTAAGCTGCGGAGTGCGAGCTGTACGCCCCACAAGCCCAATCTGCCATAGCCGAGCAAGAAACCTTCTCCCATTTCAATGTCGCCCTTGTTGATGACGCCCGTCAAGCGGGTATTTCCTCTTGCAGGCGAATCCCAGCCGTAATCGAATACGTTTTCAAAGACGCGGGGCGCAACCCAAGCCGACATGGTGATTGCGTCGGTGGGCATTTGGAAATCTCTGTTTTTGATACATGTCGAAAAGCCGTCCATATATAACGCATTGCCGCTTACGCCTTGCTTTTTCAAGGGGTCGGACGCTTCCTTAAAGAGCTTATCTTGGTTTTCTGCACTAAAAATATATTCGATTTTATCGTCCTTGTCGTTGGCGAGGTTTTTGGTGGTATTCCCCCCTTCCTCGTCAAACGAATAGGAAATTAACAATTCGTTTTTCGGCGTATCTACGATTTGTTGAGCAGCTTTATCGCAACCGCTCGTAACGAAAATCGATAACGCGGAAAGAATTACCGCCGCCGATTTTAAAAATGTCTTTACGTTCATAATTTAAACACCTCACATCTTCAAGCCCGCCGTGCCAAAGCCTTGCATAATATACTTCTGCGCGACAACGTACACGATAAAAATAGGAACGCTCGTTACAATAAGTGCCGCCATAATCTCGCCCGTGGTGATGCCTTGAATACTTTGAATAGACGTCACCGCCGATTGAATGGGATACAACGGCCACCCTTCTTCCACATAAGGCAATACCATGGTCGGCCACAAATAGTCGTTCCACGTGCCGATAAAGCAGAAGGTTGCCACCGTCGCCACGATGGGCTTAGATAACGGCAGAATAATCGCGAAGAAAATTAAGAGACTGCCCGCGCCGTCGATGCGCGCCGCTTCCTCGTATTCCTTCGGGATACTTTCAAAAAATTGCATGAATAAGAAAATATTAAACACGCTGATTGACGAGGGCAAAATAACCGCCAACACGGACATGGTACCCTTCAATCTCAATAATATCTTTACGATAGAGTACAACGGAATGATGGAAGTTTCCACCGGTACAATAATCAAAAACATGATCACGAACGAGAAAAATCCTTTTCCGGGGAAATCAAATTTCGCCATTACGTATCCCGCCAAGCCGTTTACAATAACGTTCAAAACGATAACGATCGCCGCGTAAACAAAGCTGTTGAGCGCATAACGCCAAATGCCATAATCCGTGAAAACCTTTCCGTAGTTTTCCGCCGCCGATTTTAAATTGTGGAAATCGGGCAAGAACATCATCAACGAACCTGCGTCCGCTGCATAGGAAGACTCGCTCTTGGTCGAGGTCGCCAACATATATACGAGCGGGAATAAGAAGATTATCGCTAACAACGTTCCGCAAATATAATACACGGTAGAGAGCGCAATCTTTTTACCTTTCGTCAATCTATTCAACTTCTTTTCGCCTACATTAGGACTTTTCATTGCTACGTTTTCCATATCAATCTTTCTCCCTTAATAAGCGTCTTTGTAACAGCGTAATTGCACCGATAACAATCGTCATCATCAATGCAACCGCGGAAGAGCGCCCCACCCAACGGTTGGTGTAGCCCTGTTGATACATATAATAACTGAGCGTCAAAGTATCGGATACGTAGCCCGTCATAAGCATCGGTTGTACCATAACGCGGCACGCGCCGACGAATACCGTAATCAATATGTACAAGAAAGTAGAACGAAGACCCGGGCAGGTAACGTGTAAAAACTGTTCCCACGAATTTGCACCGTCCAACGCCGCTGCCTCGTACAATTCCTTACGGACGTTCGTAAGCCCCGAAAGGAAGATGAGCATTTGATAACCGCAGCCCTGCCACGCACTCATAACGATAATCCATATCATTGCGCCCTTTTTATCGCGCATAAAATCCCTTGGTTTCTGTCCGAATAACTTCAAGATAGAGTTTAACAAGCCGTATTCGGACGGGGACAAAATTTGCAACCACAAATACGAAGTGATCGTCAAAGAGATAACGACGGGCGCAAAATAGCAAACTTTAAATATGCCCACCCCTTTCTTGGTGCGGTTTACAAACAATGCCAAACCCAATGCCATACCGATTTGCAAGGGCACTACGCCCACTACGAAGATGGACGTATTGCGTATTGCGTAATACATATCCCCCTTTTCACGAATGCTCCTTATAATAATCGTGAAATTGCTAAAATCCTCATCGAAAGTAATGTTGTCTGGTTTTAACAAATAGAAATCGGTAAACGCATAGCCCAAGGAATAGATAATCGGCAATAACACGAAAATAAATGCGAGCACGACCGCAGGCAAAATCATACCGTAGGACGCCAAACAATTTTTCCAATTATATCGCGTATGCTTTATCTTTGCGAGCACTAAGTCTTTTACCGCTATGACCGCAAAGATTAAAATCAATACGCCTAATATCGCAAGTGTAGAACCTAACATGTTCTCCTCCGATTACTTATTATATATTTTTTAAGCCATCCAACTCAATTTGCAAGGACGATGCCTTTGCGTTTAAAATACTTGCAAGATTCCCTTCCTTCATCTCGTAAATCACTTGTCTGAAACTCGTCGAGAATTGAGGATAACCTACGGTTACGGGACGTTCTCTACCCGTCTTTGCAAGCTGTGCAAGCAAGGTATATTCGGGCGAGCCGACGGGATAGTTGTTTTCTACCGATTTTCTTGCAGGAATCATACCCGTTGCGTCGGTGATACCCTTAGAGCTTTCCGGCGTAACAAGCCAAAGCAACAATTCTTTAATTTTCGACTTATCTTTGTGGTGATTGTCCGTAATCGCAAACGACCAACTGCCCGTTGCACTTGCAGATTCTACACCCTTCGGATAAGGTAACAAGCCCCAAGCGTCGCGGTTAGGGAATACGCCGGGATATTTGTTGTCCAAATCGGGAATCGTCCAACCGGAAGAAAGGTACATACCCACTTTGCCGTCGAAGAAGTCCGTTGCACCGATTGCATACGAGGTATAGCCTTCCGTCACCAAATCCTTTAAGAATTGGAAACCGCTTTGCGTTTCCGCGCTATTGAAATAACCCGACGCCGTAAAGCCGTCCTCGGACAAGAACTCGCCGCCAGCCGCGTAGATGAAGGGATAAAGCAAGTAGGTTGCCGTTTCGTCCTTCGTTGCGTCCAAACGCATATCTACCGCCGTTTTACCTGCGTCGCGAAGTCTTCTGCAAACGTCTTTAAATTGGTCGAACGTCCAAGGATTATCCACCGTATAACCACTTACGTCGATGCCTAAGTCTCTAAATATATTCTTGTTGTAGTAGAAGCCTGCGCTCGATTCTTGAATGGGCAAACCGTATACCTTGCCGTCGTACTTATTCAAGGACAAGAAATCATCTTGCACGTCTTGGGGAACAAGGTTGGACAGGTCGTAAATCAAACCCGATTGTGCA